>NZ_DASWVI010000035.1:0-14145 GCF_036401255.1 Nocardioides sp.
GACGGGGGGCGCGATGAGCGCGCGTGACGCGATCCTGTCCCGCGTGCGCGCCGCGCTCGCGGGCGTGGCGGCGGGGGACGACGTCCCGGCCGCCCCCCGGTCCGGGCCGGTGGCGGACGTCGTCGCGCTGTTCGCAGAGCGGGTTGCGGACTACCGCGCGGTGGTCGAGCGCTGCTCCGGCCCCGACCTGTCGAGCCGGGTCGTCGCCGCTCTGCCGGACGGCGCGCGCGTCGTCGTACCGCCCGGCCTCGGCGTCAAGGTCCCCGGCGCCACCGTCGACGACGGTGTCAGCGCGGCCGAGCTGGACGGCTTCGACGCGGTCGTCACCGAAGCCCGGCTCGGCATCGCCGAGACCGGCACGATCGTGCTCGACCACGGCCCCGGGCAGGGTCGCCGGGCGATCTCGCTGGTCCCGGACCGGCACGTGTGCATCGTGCGGGCCGAGCAGGTGGTGCGCGACGTGCCGGACGCGCTGCCGCTGCTCGACCCGGGCCGCCCGCTGACCTGGATCAGCGGACCGTCGGCCACCAGCGACATCGAGCTCGACCGGGTCGAGGGTGTGCACGGTCCCCGGACGCTCGTCGTCCTGCTCGTCGGGTGAGCGGCGATGTCGCTCTCGCCCGCGACCCACACCGGACCACTGACCACCGTCCCGGCCCGGTCGGTGCTGTTCTCGATGACGGATCCCGCGCGGGCCAGCTACCTCGTCGAGTCCGGTGCCGTGGTCTGCGGTGAGCAGACCCGGTCCGGCCGGGCGCGACTGTGGCTGGCCACGTCCGGGGACGTCGTCGGCGAGGCGGCGCTGCTCGGTGAGCGGACGTACGCCGCCACCGCCCGGACCCTCTGCGAGGCGACCCTGCGGGTCTGGGTCCGACCGCCGATGCGGGAGGACTTCGCGGACGCCGAGTCCACGGCCCTCCTCAGGCGGGTGATGCGGAGGGTCCGCGGCGAGATCGATCTGCTGGAGAGGCGCTCCACGGAGAACGCCACGGCCCGCGTCGGGCGGGTGCTGCTCCGTCTGGCCGCCGAGCTCGGCGCCAAGGAGGCGTCCGGCGCGATCCTCCACCACGGGTTGAGCCAGACCGAGCTGGCCCGCATCGCCGGTGCCGACCGGGCGACGGTCAACCGGGCGCTCTCGGCGATGGCGCGTCGTGGCTGGCTCACCGCGGGGCCCGGCTGGGTCGTGCTGCACGACCGGGTCGAGATCGAGCGGGTCCTCCAGCACCCGTGACACCACGCGGGGCGGCGCCGATGGGTCGCACCGGCACCGCCCCGAGGGGTCGACGGTTCGCTACTTCACGGTGAAGCCCGCGGACCGGGTCGCCTCCGACGAGCCACCGACGAGCACCCGGTAGGCCCCGCTCGGCGTCCGCCACGCGTCACCGGAGGTGCTCCAGTACTGCAGCAGGTGGCGGCGTGCGACGGTGCGAGCGTCGAGGTGCAGCGTCACCGTGCGGGTCTGGCCGGAAGCCAACGCGACCTTCTTCCACCCGATCAGGCGGGCCGAGGGCTCCTTGGCCTTCGCCGGCAGCTCGAGGTAGACCTGGGCGAGCTCGGTGCCGGCCCGCTCGCCGCGGTTGGTGAGGCGGAACCGCACGGTCAGGTGCGGGCGCTTGGCGCCTCCCGTGGCCTGGACGGCCACTCCGGCGTACCGGTAGTCGGTGTAGGACAGCCCGTAGCCGAACGGGAACAGCGGCGTCTCGTCCTCGGCCTGGTACCAGCGGTAGCCGACCTCGAGGCCCTCGGTGTAGTCGACCTGCCGGATCGAGGTGTTGCCGTCGGGGCGCACGACCGAGCCGTCGACGAGACCGGGGTACTGCGCATCCGTGGACGTCGGCACCTGGTCCTCCGAGCGTGGGAACGTCATCGGCAGCTTGCCGGTGGGGCTCACGTCGCCGAACAGCAGCCGGGCGATCGCCGGGCCCATCTGCTCGCCGCCGTACCAGTTCTCCAGCACGCCGGCGACCTCATCCAGCCAGGGCATCAGGACGGCGGTGCCGGTCTGCAGCACGACCACCGTGCGCGGGTTGGCCGCCGCGACCGCGGAGATGAGCGCGTCGCCGTTGCCGTCGAGGCTGAGGTCGGCGGGGTCGGAGAACTCACCGTTCTGCTCGTAGCCGAAGACCACCACGTAGTCGGCGTCGGCGGCGACCGCCGCGGCCTGCTCCAGGTCGGTGCCGGCGTCGTAGACCACGTCGGTGCCGTCGATCGCGGCGCGCGAGGTGAGGGCGTCGACGGGCGCGACGAGGTCCTCGCACGACATGGTGTTGCCCGACCCGAACGGGATCGGGATGCTGCACAGCTGCGTGGCGCTCTTGCCCTCGGTGGTGCTCTTCGCGGCCGTGGTGCCGATGACGGCGATCCTCTCGCCGTCGCGGGGCTGCAGCGGGAGGGTGCCGTTGTTCTTGAGCAGCACCGAGCCCTGCTCGCTGATCCGGCGGGCCGTCGCCTTGTGGGCGGTCGTCGAGACGTCGTCGGCGGCCGTGGTGGGCAGCGGGTGGTCGAAGAGGCCGCCGCGGATGTAGGAGCGCACGACCCGGAACGCCGCCTCCTCGATCCGCTGCTGGGTGATCTCACCGGCGGCCAGCGCCGCGTCGAGCTTGTCGGGGGTGAACCAGATCGGCCGGTTCAGCTCCTGGTCCATGCCCGCGTTCAGGGATGCCGCGGTCGAGTGGACCGAGCCGAAGTCGGACATCACGTACCCGTCGAAGCCGACCTGGTCCTTCAGGCTGGTCTGCAGGATCGGGTTCTCGCACGCGTAGACGCCGTTGACCTGGTTGTAGGAGCACATCACGCTCTCGGGCGACCCCTCGTCGGAGGCGATCGCGAACGACAGCTCGTAGATCTGCTTGAACGCCCGCTCGCCGACGTTCGACGAGCTGGTCTGCCGATCGGTCTCCTGCTCGTTGGCGACGTAGTGCTTGAGGTCGGAGAGCACGGGCTTGTCGGTGTTGGACTCGATGCCCCGTGCCTGCGCGCCGGCCAGGACGCCGCTCAGCACCGGGTCCTCGCCGAAGTACTCCGACGTGCGGCCGGCGAACGGCGTCCGCCCGCCCGAGAGGCCGGGGCCCAAGATGACGTTCTTGCGCTTGCCGAAGGCCTCGTCACCCATCTGGGTGCCCTTGGCGAAGGCGAGGGTCGTGTCCCACGTCGAGGCGAGGGAGAGCTGGCCCGGGTACGTCGTGACACCGGCGCCGGCCCGCACCCCCTCTGGTCCGTCGACGTAGACCACCGTGGGCGTGCAGTCGATCTGAACGGGGTAGGTGACGCCCCGGAAGTCGGTCTGCTGCGGGCTGTTGGCGGGCTGCTCGACCAGCCAGCGGTACAGCTGGTGCTGGGTGCTGGCGTCCAGCAGCGACCGGGCGCGCTCGTCGGCGGACTTGGTCTGGTCCATCCAGGGCACCGTCGAGCAGTCGGTCGCGTCCTCCGCCGAGGCGGAGGCCAGCGTGCCGACCCCGCCCGGGGCGAGCGTGGCGAACAGGGCGGCGGTGGCGCCGACGGCGAGCCACCGGGCGGAGGGGCGACCGGAGCGTGGTCGCCGGAGCAGCGGGAGAGGCATGGGCACGACCCTTCTTGTAACGTTTCAGAACTGCCTTCCCGCCACCGTAGGAACCCGGCATCGGGCGGTCAACGACCGATGTGACGGTCGGCACAACCCCGGTCGCGGCGGCTCGGGTGACCAACCCCCGGGGCCGGTCGTTGGGCCCGCATGACCCGGATCCGCGCCCTCTCCCGTCGCCTCGCCGTCGCCGTGGTCGCCGGTGCCCTGCTGGGCCCCGCGCCGCTGATCGCCTCGGTGGTGCCGCGAGCCCACGGTGCTGCGGCCGTGCGGGAGACCTGGGCACCTCGGCCGGAGGTCTACCCGGGGACGGTGACCCGCAGGGACCTCGCGATCCGGATGTCCGACGGCGTGGTCCTGCGCGGCGACCTCGAGCTGCCCGCGCGCGCCGACGGGCAGGCCGTGAAGCGCCGGTTCCCGGTGATCGTCACGATCACCGCCTACAACAAGTCCGCCGGCGGCCTCAGCGGCGGCCTGACCGGCGGCAGCCCGAGCTACCTCGTGCAGCGCGGCTACGCCCAGCTCACCGTCGACGCGCGCGGCACCGGCAGCTCGGAGGGGCAGTGGGCGGCGTTCAGCCGCCGCGAGGACAAGGACGCCGGCGAGATCGTCGAGTGGGCCCACTCGCGCAAGCGCCCGTGGAGCAACGGCAAGGTGGGCATGAGCGGCCCGTCGTACCTCGGGATGAGCCAGATCTTCGCCGCGGGCTCGCGCCCGAAGGGGCTCAAGGCGATCTTCCCGCAGGTCCCCGCCGCCGACGTCTACCGCGACGTGGTCGCCTCCGGTGGCCAGATCGACGTCGGGTTCATCCCGCTGTGGCTCGGCCTGGTGACCGGCGCCGGCGTGATCCCGCCGGCGGTCACCGCGACCGACCCGCAGTCCGGGTTCGGCGCGTTCGTCGACCACCTCACCGCGGCCGCGACGTTCACGATCCCGCTGATGCTGGACGCGCTCACCGGTGGCGAGGCGGCGTACGACGGCAGGTTCTACCGCGACCGGTCGCCGGGGCGGGTGATCGGGCGGGTGCAGGTGCCGACGTTCCTGGTCGGCGGCGAGTACGACATCTTCCAGCGCGGCACCCCGCTGCTGTTCGAGAACCTCCAGCATCGTGACGTGCCGGTGAAGATGATCATCGGCCCGTGGAACCACCTCGAGGGCTCCTCGGCGGCGGACATCGACCGGGCCGGCTACGGCACGCTCAGCGAGCTGCAGCTGCGGTGGTTCGACCGCTACGTGCGCGGCGTCCCCGACCCGACGCTGGACTCCGACATCGCGCCGATCACCTACTACGAGCAGGGCAGCGGTCGCTGGACGCACGCACGGGAGTGGATGGGCGACCAGCACGCCGAGAGCCTCCGGCTGTCCGGCTCCGCGACCGCGGGCGGCGGCGCCGGTGGGCTCACGCAGGGCGCGGCGACCGCCGGTGACTCGGTCGTGCCGCCGGTCCCGGTGTCCGGGCTGTGCACGCGTTCGACCGCGCAGTGGATGGCCGGCCTGCCGTCGACCGTGCTCGACGGCCTGCCCTGCTGGGAGGACAACGCGCTCAACGACGCCTCGGGCGTGGTGTTCCAGACGGAGCCGCTCACGTCGGCGCTGCGGCTGCGCGGTCCGATCAACGCGCGGCTCTACACGTCCTCGCCGAGCGGCGACGGGATGCTGTCGGTGTCGGTCTCCGACGTGGCGCCCGACGGCACGGTCTCGCGGCTCACCGGCGGCTGGCAGGTGATCTCGCACCGCGCCCTGGACCGCTCGCGCACGCGTCGCCTCGACGGCCGGATCATCCAGCCCTACCACCCGTTCACGCGGACCGCGAAGCAGCCGCTGGCGCCCGGCCAGGTGGCGCCCGTCGACGTCGAGGTGTTCCCGACCGCGGCCCGGATCGCCCCCGGCCACCGGCTCCGGATCGCGATCCAGGCCTTCGACGTACCCCACCTGCTCCCCACCGCGCCGGACCTGCCGAGCACGCTGGTGCCGCTGACGATCCACGCCTCGGACCGGTATCCCTCGGTGCTCACGATCCCGGGGCTGGGCTGAGGGCGCGAGCCGCCGGGTCGTGTGCCTGACAACGAGCCATGGCCCGTTCTCAGGCACACGACCCGAGCTCCCCTGCTGACGCCCGACGGATTTCGCCGCCGCCGAGCGGCTCCGGTACTCTCTGCGGCGGTGGCGTGTCCGAGCGGCCTAAGGAGAACGCCTCGAAAGCGTTTGTGGGTGCAAGCCCACCGAGGGTTCAAATCCCTCCGCCACCGCCACGGGTGATGTCCCGCGGCACCGTTGACCGGTGTCGCGGGACATTGCTGCATCTCAGGCTCCTTCGCGGCCGGAACATCCCCGTCGCCGCGTGACCTTGGGCCCTAGACCGCGCGCGGACGCGGTGCCTCGCTGAGAGCAGGGACGAGACACCGAGGAGGGGCCATGCACACCAAGACCTGGTCGGTGGAGATCTTCATCGGCGAGCACGACGGCCAGACCCGCGCCGAGGCGCGGCTCGCGACGGAGCCGTCGGCCACCCGGCTCACCGGGTGGGGGATCGCGCGTCTGAACCCGGCCGACCCCGAGGTGCCCGAGATCGGCGACGAGCTCGCGACCGCGCGTGCCCTGGCCGACCTCGCCCACCAGCTCCTCGAGACCGCCGCGGTCGACATCGGCGCGGTGACCCGGGAGTCGGTGCACCTGACCCACTGATGGGGGGCCTGGCCGTCCCGGCCACTCACGCAGGGGCCGGGACGGCATCGGGGGCGTTCAGGCGTCCCCGGACTCCGGCGCGGGCTCGTGCGCGAAGTGCCGGACCTCGGCGTCGGGGCCCGGGTACGTCAGCGACTCGTGGCCCGTGTCGTCCCAGCGGACGACGTACGGCGGTGCGCCGTCGGGGCCCCGCACGTCGATGATCTCGCCGTCGCGCAGCGGTTCGCCGACGTGGGTGCCGTGGATGACGAGGTGGTCGCCCTTGGTCGCGTGCATGGTGACTCCTTCCCTGGGTTCAACTCATTGTCAGCCCGGAACGGCGAGGTGGCGCCGGTCGAGCAGGCGGCAATCGGCCGGTCGTGGGGGTCTCGCCCGCGCCGTCGGGGACCAGGTGGCCGAACACGCAGCCGGTGGGCACGGCCAGGTCGAGGCCGCGGAGGGCCACCCGGCCGCCGCGGAACGTCTTGCGGAGCCCCAGGGTGACGAGCGCCTCGTCCATCCGGCCTCCCAGCTCGGTGCAGCTCCGACGCTACGAGCCGAACCGGGAACCCGGCAGGGACGTGCGGCCCGCGGACCGCGAGACCTTGGCCCCGGCGGGCGGCGAGTAGGGGTCAGTCCCGGACCGGGGCGTGCACGAAGTGCTGGATCCAGGCGTCCGGGCCGGGATAGGTCAAGGAGACGTGGCCGTCGTCGGTCCAGCGGACGAGGTACGGCGGCGCGCCCTCGACGCCCCGGACGGCGAGGATCTCGCCGTCGCGCAGCGGCGCACCGGCGTGGCTGCCCTGGACGAGCAGCCGGTCGCCCTTGATCGCGTACATCAGTCGGGTTCCCCTTCGTGGTCAGTCCTCCCCAGACGCTAGGTGGGGCGCCTGCGCCGCGGGCAGGGCCGGGCGCCCCCGGGATTCGAGACCTTTGCCCCTGCACCCGGGGCCCTGTGCGGAGTTGTGATGTGACCACGGTGAGAGGAGCCGAATCCGGAAATCGGACCGCGGGAACCGGACGTCAGTCCGGGCACCGGCCCCGACCCTGGCCGTGTCATACGGCGTGGCTCCTCTCACCGCCTCACGTGTCCCGCCGCGGCGGCGGAACCGCGGCGGCCGGCCGCTCGTCCCACCGGCATGCGCCCGCCCCACCTCGCCCTGCTCGCCGTCCTGGTCGGGCTGGCCGTCGCGCCCTACCCCCAGCAGCCCGCCGCCGCGTCGTGTGCCGGGCCGACCGTCGTCGACGCGGGACGGCTGGTGCTCGAGCGGGGTGTGCCCGTCGCGGTGGCCGGGGTGGGCTTCGTGGACGGCTGCCAGGACTCGATGAGCTGCTCGGCCGGCCCGGGGTGCGACAGCTGCGAGTACGCCGATCCCGAGCCCACGGCGTACGACGACGTCCGCCTGCGGCTGCGCCAGGACGGTCGCACCTGGCTGCTCGACACCGCCGACGCGGGCACCGCCGCGGACGGGCGTGCCGGCCAGGTGAGCTGGCGGGTCGACCTGCCGGCCGGCGTACGTCCCGGGCGGGCGCGCCTGCTCGCCGACCACGCCCAGCCGGTGACGGTCCGGATCCGCTGACTGCGCCGACCTGGCGCCCGGGGTGTGGCGGGTGGTGTGGAATGGCCCGCATGGTCTGCTTCGAGTTCGAGGGCAAGCGCCCCACCGTCCATCCCGAGGCGTTCGTCGCGCCGACGGCCACGCTGATCGGCGACGTGACCGTGGAGCGCGGCGCGAGCGTCTGGTACGGCGCGGTCCTGCGCGCCGACATCTGCACGATCGTGGTGCGCGAGGGTGCCAACGTGCAGGACAACTCGGTGCTCCACGCGGCGCCCGGGGAGACGCTGGTGATCGGCCGGGACGCGACGATCGGCCACGGGTGCGTCGTGCACTGCCGGGAGGTCGGCGAGCAGGCCTTGATCGGCAACGGCTCGACGCTGCTCGACCACGCGGTCGTCGGTCCCCGGACCCTGGTCGCCGCCGGGTCGGTCGTCACGCCCGGCACCGAGCTGCCCGGCGGCATGGTCGCCGCGGGCGTCCCGGCCCGGCCGACCAAGCCGATCGAGGGGACGTCCTCGGAGTTCTGGGTCGAGCAGAACCCGCCGTACTACCGCGAGCTCGCGCAGCGGCACGCTGCCGGGGCCGCCGAGGTGGAGCCTGAGGTCGCGGGGTGAGCGTGCGGGTGGAGGTCGACGGCGCGGTGACCACCGTCGTGATCGACCGGCCCGCGGCGCGCAACGCGGTCGACGGACCGACGGCGGCGGCGCTGGCCGAGGCGTTCCGGGCGTTCGACGCTGACCCGGAGCAGAGCGTCGCGGTGCTCCACGGCGCCGGGGGCACGTTCTGTGCGGGCGCGGACCTCAAGGCCGTCGGCACCGAGCGCGGCAACCAGGTCACCGCGGACGGGGACGGACCGATGGGTCCGACCCGGATGCGGCTGTCCAAGCCGGTGATCGCCGCGATCGAGGGGTACGCCGTCGCGGGCGGTCTCGAGCTGGCGCTGTGGTGCGACCTGCGGGTCGCGGCCGACGACGCCGTGCTCGGGGTGTTCTGCCGGCGCTGGGGCGTGCCGCTGATCGACGGGGGCACCGTGCGGCTGCCGCGACTGATCGGCGCGAGCCGGGCGATGGACCTGGTCCTCACCGGCCGGCCCGTGACGGCCGAGGAGGCCGAGCGGATCGGCCTGGTCAACCGGGTGGTGCCCTCCGGTCGGGCCCGGGCCGAGGCGGAGGCGCTGGCCCGAGAGCTCGCCGTACTGCCCCAGGAGTGCCTGCGTCAGGACCGGCTCTCGCTGCTCGAGCAGGAGGGGCTCACCGAGGACGAGGCGCTGGCCGGCGAGCTGCGGCACGGCCTGGTGTCGCTCGCGGCCGGTGCGCTCGAGGGGGCCGCCCGGTTCGTCGGCGGCGAGGGCCGGCACGGGGCCGCGTCGTCGTAGGGCCCGGCCGGGTGCAGGAACCGCCCCAGCCGCCTCAGCAGCACCACTTGTCAGCCGGAACCCGCACGACACGCCGATGCCCACCGGCGTGGCGTGCGGGTTTCCCCGGCCGACCGGTGAAACCCGCACCGGCGCCTCGTCCAGGCACACCGCCACCAGCTGGGCGGCGCCGTGGCGGGTGTAGACACGCCAGCCGGTCTCGAAGTCGACGAAGCGGAGCCGGCCGTCGGCCGAGCGGACCAGCGCGGAGACCGGCTGCTGGTCCTCGAAGCCGGTGGGCGAGCAGTGGTGGCGGTCCAGCTGGCGCTCGAGAGCGGTGGGCGGCGTGGCGGAGAGCTGGTCGGCGTCCAGGCTCGCCGCGCGGGACCCGTCCAGGGCGGCGCCGGGGCCGGCGCCGGGTCCGGCGCCGAGCGCCAGCACCGCCAGCGTGGTCAGCACGCCGGCCTTGGCCGCGGTGCAGAGGGCACGGGCGTGGGCACGGGCGTGGGCACGGGCGTGGGCGTGGGCACGGCGCGCACGGCGAGGGAGGCGATGGCGCATCGTTCGCTCCTCCTGTGCGTCGGGTGCGGTGCCGTCGCGCATGCCTTGCGGAAGACACGCGTCCCTCTCCGCTTCGACAACGAGGAGGGCCGGTTGAGGTGACGGGTCGCCGGGAGCGGGTCGCCTCTGTCACACCACGTCGGCGCGCGTCGCCGACGTGCGTCAGGATGGGCCGCATGCCGCAGCCCAGCCCGTGGTTCGCCACGCCCGCCGACGCCGCCGACCGCCTCGCGGCGGCCGGCTACCTCGCCGACCCGGCCACCGCGATCACGGCGTACCTCGCCGGGGCGCTCGAGAAGCCGCTGCTGGTCGAGGGGCCTGCGGGGGTCGGCAAGACCGAGCTCGCCAAGGCGGTGGCCCGGGTGACGGGGGCCGCGCTGGTCCGGCTGCAGTGCTACGAGGGTCTCGACGAGGCGCGGGCGCTCTACGAGTGGAACTACAAGAAGCAGCTGCTGCGCATCCAGTCCGCCCAGGGCACCGACCAGAGCTGGTCGGAGACCCACGACGACATCTTCACCGACGAGTTCTTGCTGACCCGCCCGCTGCTGACCGCGATCCGGCGCGAGGAGCCGACGGTGCTGCTCGTCGACGAGGTCGACAAGACCGACGTCGAGGTCGAGGGGCTGCTCCTCGAGGTGCTCTCCGACTTCCAGGTCACGATCCCCGAGCTGGGCACGGTCAGCGCCGTACGCCGGCCGTTCGTCGTGCTCACCTCGAACGCCACCCGCGAGCTCTCCGAGGCGGTCAAGCGGCGCTGCCTCTACCTCCACCTGGACTATCCCGACGCCGAGCGGGAGCGCGAGATCGTCACCTCGCAGGTCCCCGACCTCGACGACCGGATCGCCGGGCAGTTGGTCGCCACGGTGGGCCGGCTGCGCGAGCTGGACCTGAAGAAGTCGCCCTCGATCGCCGAGTCGGTCGACTGGGCGCGCACGCTCGTGGCGCTGGAGATCGGCGAACTGGACGAGAAGGCCGTCGACGACACGCTCGGCGTCGTCCTCAAGCACGCCTCCGACCAGGCCCGGGCCGTCCAGGAGCTCCGGCTCCGACGATGAGCACCCGACGATGAGCACCCGACGATGAGCCTGGTCGACCGCCACATCGCGTTCCTGGAGTCCCTGCGGGGAGCCGGGATGCCGGTCTCGCTCGCCGAGGATCTCGACGCGTTGCGGGCGCTGCGGGCCCTCGACTGGGACGACCGCGCGACCGTGCGGGCCGGGTACGCCGCCACGCTGGTCAAGAAGCAGTCACAGCGGCCGACCTTCGACGCGCTGTTCGACGTGTACTTCCCGCGGATGGTGGGGGACGGCGCGGCCGCCCGGTCCGAGGAGCCCGGGCCGGACGATCAGGCCGGGGAGACCGGCGCGGTGCGCGACAACGCCGAGGCGCTCGCTGCCTTCCGTGACCAGGTGGTCGAGGCGCTGACCGAGGGCGACGAGCAGGCGAGGATCGAGCTGGCCGCCGAGATGGTCGCCCGCTTCGGGTCGATGCCGGGCCGCGGGCCGGGGCTGTCGTCCTGGTCGGCGTACACCGCGCTGCAGCGGGTGGCGCCCGCCGACCTCGTGGACCGGATCGTGCAGGCGCTGCTCGCCCAGGGACGCGACGAGGCCGACGCGACCCGGGCGGCCGGCCACCGGATCGGGGCGTTCACGAGCCTCGTGGAGGCCGACGCGCGTCGCCGGATCGCGGAGGAGAAGGGCCCCGAGCACGTCGCGAGCGTCGCGGTGCGACCGGCGATCGACCGCCTGGACTTCACCGCGACCCGCAAGGCCGACCTCGAGGAGATGCGCCACGAGATCTACCCGCTGGCCCGGCGTCTCGCGACCCGCCTCACCCAGGAGCACCACGCCCGGCGGCGCGGACCGCTGGACTTCCGGCGTACCGTCCGCGCGTCGATGTCGACCGGCGGAGTCCCGATGGTCACCCACCACCGGCCCAAGCGCCCGCACCGCACCGAGCTGGTCGTGCTCTGCGACGTGAGCGGGTCGGTCGCGAACTTCGCGCAGTTCACGCTGCTGCTCGTCTATGCCCTGCGCGACCAGTTCGAGAAGGTGCGCGCGTTCACGTTCATCGACCACGTCCACGAGGTGACCTCGCACTTCAAGCCCGGCGCCGACCCCGGCGAGGTGATGGCCGGCCTCGCCGCGAGCACCGCGCACGCCGCGTTGTGGGGGCGCACGAACTACGGCCGGGCGCTGGCGAAGTTCGAGGAGAACCATGCCGACGCGTTGGGGCCGAAGTCGTCCCTGCTGATCCTCGGCGACGCCCGCTCCAACTACAGCGACCTCCAGCTCGACGTGCTGAAGCGGCTCGCCGGCTCGGCGCGCCACGCGTGGTGGCTCAACCCCGAGCACCGGCGGCACTGGGACACCGGCGACTCCGCGGCCACGAGGTACGGCGAGGTCGTGCCGATGGTGGAGTGCCGCAACCTCACCCAGCTCGGGGAGTTCGTGCACGACATCCTCTGACGGTGGTGGCCCGGGGGGTCCGGCGAGCTCCGTCGACCCACGGCCACCGGATCGGTCAGTCGCCGGCCACGGGCGTGTTCTGGTTGGCGGTGAGCAACCAGCGGCCGTTCTCCTTGGCGACGACGTACAGGGGCGCTCCGGCGGTGCCGGGGGCGCCGTCCGGCGTGAGGTACTGCTGCCTCACCTTCACCGCGGCGACGTCGGGCCGGACGAACAGCACGTGCTCGACCTCGTAGGTGGCGGTGCTGCCGTCGGCGGTCCAGCCCGGCAGCACCTGTGCGGTGAACTCGCCGATGGCGTCCCGGCCGAACAGGCGCTTGCCGGCGGCCGTGGTCCAGATCGCGTCCTCGCGGAACATCGCGACGAACTCGTCGACGAGCTCGAGCTGCTGCACCCGCTGCACCTCGGCCACCAGCTGGTGGATGGCGGCGATCTCCGCGTCGTGATCGGCCGGGGCGTACGTCGCGGCGGTGACCGGTTGCGTCATGAGGGCCTCCTCGTCTGTGCGGTTCCGGGTCAACGCGACGGCCCGGGTCGGCATTCCGGCGCCCGCCCGCCGTCCCGGGGCCGCCTCGTCAGGGCTGCCGGACGATCTGGAACACCTGGCTCTCGGTCGCGGCGCCGGGCGCGCTCGCGCCGGCGAGGAAGCCGTGGGCGTGCAGGCTCGCGAGCTGCTCGAGCACCGAGGGGTCGCGGGACCCGTCGGTGGCGTGCGCGCCGGCCTCGTAGTGGGGGTAGCCGTGGGCGTCCTCGATGCCGGTCGGGTCGTCGTCGAACGTCACGGTCACCTGCTCGACCGAGTCCGGGTTGGGTGCCCCGTCGAGCATCGGCACCAGGTCGCCGTGGTGCTCGAGCGAGAGCACGTGGCTGCCGGCCGGGAACCCGTCGAGCTGGGCCGTGGGCGACCCGGCGGTGACGACGTTGGTGATATTGAAGTCGCTGCCGTGGGCCAGGATCGAGGCCGCCTCCATGCCGCCGAGCGAGTGACCGACCAGCAGCACCGGGTCGTGGGGCCCGATGCCGGCCTGGGCCATCGCCTGCAGGATGCCCTGCTGGTAGCCGGTCTGCTGGCCGGCCGCCGACAGCAGGTCGGTGGGCAGGTCGCGGATGTCGTCGTCCTGGGTCCAGGGCAAGGTCGCGATGTCGTCGGTGCCGGGCAGGTAGACGATGTGGCGGACGCCGTCGGTGCCCGCATCGAGCGTCTGCACCTCGATGGTGCCGTTGTACGGCGAGTCCGGGTCGCCCGAGAGCCCCGCGACCTCGTCGAGGTGGCGGACCAGGCCCTCGAGGTCGGTGGGCTGCGACTCGTCGATGGGCCTCGGGGGCTTGGTCGGGGTCACCGCGGGACGCCCGTCGTCGCCGTACAGCTGGGCGAGCAGACCGGCCCCCGCCGCCGTGCTCGGGACGACCAGCGGGATCCCGAGCGGGCCGCCCGGGAGGGTGGGCGTGAGCCCGTCCCAGAGCCCTTCGAGCAGGCCGCCGCCACCGTTGACGCCGTGCTGCACCACCTCGGGGTGCGCGACCAGCCAGTCCTCCAGCTCGCGCCAGGCCCCCGGCGGCACCAGCGGGAGGGTCGCGAGGAGGGTCGGCACCAGGACCGGCGCGCTGGCCCCCATCGCGAAGCCGGCGGTCCGGCCGAGCGCATGGTCGATCTCGTCGACCGCTCCTTGCACCAGCGCGTCGGTCGCCTCGAACCCCGCGATCACGGCGCGCACCGCGATCGCGTCGGCCTCCCACCCGCACGACTCGACCAGCACGCCGTCGGGCCCGGTCGTCGCGGCCAGGACGGTGGCCTCGGCCTCCGCGAACGTCAACGGGGAGAGGACCGCGGACTCCGCGAGGTCGGGGTCGGCCATCGTCCGGGCGCCCAGCGCGGTCCAGCCGCGCAGCAGGTCGCCGGCCCGGTCGTAGGTGTCGGCCAGCGCGCGGACGGCGGCGTACGTCGCCGCCACGCCGGCCGAGCCGCCGGTGACCCCGAGG
>NZ_DASWVI010000036.1:0-15455 GCF_036401255.1 Nocardioides sp.
AGGAACTCCACCGTGCCGGCGCCGCGGTAGCCGATCGCCTCGGCGGCCTTGCGCGCGGCGTCGTGGAGGTCGGTGCGCACCTCCTCGGGGAGCATGGGAGCCGGTGCCTCCTCGACGACCTTCTGGTGCCGCCGCTGCAAGGAGCAGTCGCGCTCGCCGTACACACTGGTGTTGACGATCTGCACCTCGACGTGCCGACCTCGCTCGACGTAGGGCTCGACGAACACCGTGCCGTCGCCGAACGCCGAGGCCGCCTCGGCGCGCGCCTTCTCGATCTCGCCCGGCAGGTCGGCCAGGGTGCGCACGATGCGCATACCGCGGCCGCCGCCACCTGCCGAGGCCTTGACCAGCAGCGGGAGGTCGGCCTCGGTCGGCTCGTCCGGCGCCTCGAGCACCGGCACCCCGGCGGCCTTCATGATCTCCTTGGCCCGGATCTTCGACCCCATCGCCTCGATCGACTCCGGCGCGGGGCCGACCCAGGTCAGACCGGCGTCGATCACCGCCCGGGCGAACTCGGCGTTCTCGGACAGGAAGCCGTAACCGGGGTGGATCGCGTCGGCGCCCGAGCGGCGCGCGGCCTCGAGCACCAGGTCGACGCGCAGGTAGGTCTCGGCCGGCGCGTTGCCGGGCAGCCGCACGGCGTGGTCGGCCTCGCGGACGTAGGGCAGGGCGGCGTCGGCGTCGGAGTGGACCGCGACGGTCTCGATGCCGAGCGCGCGGCAGGTGCGGAACACCCGCGAGGCGATCTCGGCGCGGTTGGCGACAAGGAGTCGGGTTATCACTCTTGGCTCCCTTGGTTTCGAGGCTCGCAAGCTCGCGCCTCAACCGGCGGGAGCGAGCGCACCACGGTGGTTGAGGTGCGAGGAGCGCTTGCGACGAGCCTCGAAACCACCTGTTGCTTGATCACGGCCTGAACACCCCGAATCGGTCGGTGCCGACGTACGGCTTGTTCTCGATCACGGACAGGCAGATGCCCAGGATCGTGCGGGTGTCGCGGGGGTCGATGACGCCGTCGTCATAGAGCATCCCCGAGAGGAAGTGCGGCAACGACTGCTCCTCGATCTGGGCCTCGACGATCTCCTTGATGCCCTTGAAGCCCTCGGCGTCGAACACCTCGCCCTTCGCCTCAGCCGACTGGCGCGCGACGATCTCGAGCACGCCGGCGAGCTGCTGGGGCCCCATGACCGCGGACTTCGCCGAGGGCCAGGTGAACAGGAACCGCGGGTCGTAGGCGCGACCGTTCATGCCGTAGTTGCCGGCGCCGTACGACGCTCCCATGATCACGCTCAGGTGCGGGACGGTGGAGTTGCTGATCGCGTTGATCATCATCGCGCCGTGCTTGATGATGCCGCCCTGCTCGTACTCCTTCCCGACCATGTAGCCGGTGGTGTTGTGCAAGAACAGCAGGGGCGTGTCGGTCTGGTTGGCCAGCTGCACGAACTGCGTGGCCTTCTGCGCCTCCTCGGAGAACAGCACGCCCTGGGCGTTGGCGAGGATGCCGACCGGCCGGCCGTGGATCTTCGCCCAGCCCGTGACGAGCGACGGCCCGTACAGCGGCTTGAACTCGTCGAAGACCGCGCCGTTGGTGGCGGAGACCCCGTCGCAGATGCGCCGGATCACCTCGCGCGGGTCGAACGGCTCCTTGAGGTCGCTCGGGATCAGGTCCAGCAGGTCCTCAGGATCCGCGTCGGGCTCGGCATAGGTCTCGATACGCCCGCTCGTTCCTCGCGGGCTACTCGACCACCGATCTTCGTTGGTCGAGTAGTGAGCGCCAGCGAGCGTATCGAGACCCGGCGTGGCCTTGCGCCAGTTGAGCCGCGCGACGATGCGCCGGCCGATCCGGATCGCGTCGAGCTCGTCCTCCGCGAGGTAGTCGGCCAGCCCGGAGATCCGCGCGTGCATCTCGGCGCCGCCGAGCGACTCGTCGTCGGACTCCTCACCGGTCGCCATCTTCACCAGCGGCGGGCCGCCGAGGAAGACCTTGGCCTGCTCCTTGACCATCACCGTGTAGTCGGACATGCCGGGCACGTAGGCACCACCGGCGGTGGAGTTGCCGAACACCAGCGCGATCGTCGGCTCCTTGCGAGCGCTGGCGCGGGTGATGTCGCGGAACAGCTTGCCGCCCGGGATGAAGATCTCCTTCTGGGTCGGCAGGTCCGCACCGCCGGACTCGACCAGCGACACGGTCGGCAGGCCGTTCTCCTCGGCGATCTGCGAGGCCCGGAAGATCTTCTTGACCGTCCACGGATTGGAGGCGCCGCCCTTCACCGTCGGGTCGTTGGCGGTGATCATGCACTCGACGCCCTCGATGACGCCGATGCCGGTGACGACCGAGGCGCCGACGGGGAAGTCCGAGCCCCAGCCCGCCAGCGGGCTGAGCTCGAGGAACGCCGAGCCCTCGTCGATGAGCAGCTCGATGCGCTCGCGGGGCAGCAGCTTGCCGCGGGCGTGGTGGCGCTCGACGTACTTCGGCCCGCCGCCGGCGACCGCCTTGGCGTGCTCGGTGTCGAGGGCGTCCAGCTTCTCCAGCATGGCCGTCCGGTGATCGCTCATGCCTCCACGACCTTCTTCATCCGCTCCAAGGTGGTGCGCATCCCCTTCTCGTTGGTGCGGCCGCGCAGCCTGCCGAGCAGCAGCCAGTAGGCGCGCAGGTAGAGCTTCGGCTCGAGCCGGAAGTACTCCGTGACCCGAGTGCCGGCGCCGTCGGGCTCCAAGCGGTAACCCCAGTTGTTGACGGCGACCTCCTCGGTGCCGACCCGGAACTCGAACACCTGGTTCGGCTCGCACTTCGTCACCTGGCACGGGGTCCAGTACGTCGGACCCACGCCGTTGCGCTTCACGTGGCCCTTGAAGTACGCGCCGACCTCGGGGCCGGTCGAGCCGCGGGTCCACCGCGCCTCGAACGTCTCGGGTGAGAACTCCCCGATCCGGGTGACGTCGCTGACCAGCGCCCACACCTTCTCCGGCGGCGCGTCCATGCGGAGCGAGACCTCGCCCCTCATCGCGTGTACCCCAGCAGCTTCGCGGCGAGATCAGTCAGCACCTCGGTCGCACCTCCTCCGATCGGCAGGATCCGGGCGTCGCGGTAGTGCCGCTCGACCTCGGTCCCGTGCATGTATCCCGTCCCGCCGTGCAGCTGGACGGCCTGGTCGCAGACATAGGTCGCGGCGTCGCACGCGGTCTGCTTGGCCAGGCACACCGCGGCGATGACGCTCTCGCCGGCCGCGTGCCGGCGGGCCACCTCGCGGGTGTAGGTCCGGGCCACCTCGACCTGCCGCCGCATCTCGACGAGCTTGTGACGCACCACCTGGTTGGCGATCAGCGGCTTGCCGAACGTCTCCCGGTCGCGGCAGTACGCCGTGGTCAGCTCGAGCGACCGGGCGGCGATGCCGTAGGCGTGCACGGCCAGCGCCAGCCGCTCGACCACGAACTGCTCGGCGATGTAGTAGAAGCCGGCGTTCTCCTCACCGACCAGGTTGGCGACCGGCACCTCGACGTCGACGAACGACAGCTCGGCGGTGTCGGAGCAGTGCCAGCCCATCTTGGCCAGCGACCGGTCGACGGTGAATCCGGGCGTGCCCTTCTCGATCACCAGCAGCGACAGGCCCGCGTGGCCCGCCTCGCCGGTGCGGACCGCGGTGGTGACGAAGTCGGCGCGCACCCCGCTGGTGATGAACGTCTTGGCGCCGTTGACGACGTAGACGTCGCCGCGGCGTACGGCGGTCGTGCGCAGCCCGGCCACGTCGGAGCCGCCGCCGGGCTCGGTGACGCCGAGCGCCCCGATCTTCTCCCCGGCCAGCGTGGGCCGGACGAACCGGTCGACCAGGTCGGGCGATCCGTGCGCGGCGATGTGCGGCAGCGCGATGCCGCCGGTGAACAGCCCTGCCATCAGGCCGCTGGACGCACCGGCCTCGAACATGGCTTCCTGCAGGTCGATGGTGTCGAGGACGTCGCCGCCCTCGCCGCCGACCGCCTCGGGGAACGAGATGCCGAGCAGGCCCTGCTTGGCGGCCGCGAGGTGCAGCCCGCGCGGGATCTCGCCGGCGTCCTCCCACTCCTGGAGGTGGGGCGCCACCTCGCGGCGGACGAACTCCGCCCCCAGCTCACGGATCGCACTCATCAGAGCAGCCCTTCTTGAACGTTGACCATCCGGGACCGCACCCACTCGCCGAGGCCCTTGGCCTGCGGGTCGAACCGGGTCGACGCGGCGACGCCGGCGCCGAGCAGGCCGCGGATCAAGACGTTGACACCGCCGAGGTTCGGCAGCACGAAGACCTCGACCTCGAGGTCGGCCGCCTCGGGCACGAGCTCGCGGATCTTGCGCGGCGTGATCAGCTTCGCCAGCCAGGTCACGCGGGCGTCGTACTTGCCCGAGCCGTCGTTGACGACCCACAGCCCGAGGTTGGCGTCGCCGCCCTTGTCGCCGGAGCGCGCGTGGACGAACGTGCCGAGCGGCACCCGGCGGGTCAGCGAGTCCGTGGGCGCCGGGAACGGCGAGGGCCGCCGACCGGCGTCCTGGTCGGGGTCGGCGAGCTCGGGTGGGTCGGCGATCACCTCGCGGCGGCCGTCGGCGTGCACGACCGTGTGGGTGACCGCGTCGCGGTCGACGTACTCCGCGCGGTAGACGCCGTACGGCGTGGGCTGCGCGGGCGGGGCGGTCATCGTGAAGCCGGGGTACGACGCGAGCGCGAGCTCGACCGCCGCGCCGGTGAAGCCGCGGCCGACCGGGTCGGGCCGGTCGTCCATCACCGTGCAGCGCAGCAGGCTGGACGCGCCCTCCTCGGTGTCGGCGTCGGGCGGCGGGATCGCGGCCAGGCTCCAGTGGACCTCGCGGGCGGTCAGCGCGGGGGCGAGCTGCTCGCGCACCCAGTCGGCCTTGGCCTCGATGTCCAGGCCGGTCAGCACGAACTCCACGGTGTTGCGGAACCCGCCCAGCGCGTTGACGCACACCTTGAGCCGCTCGGGCGGCGCCTCGCCGCGCACCCCGCTGATCTCCACCCGGTCGTGCCCGACCTCGGCCAGCGAGATCGTGTCGAGGAGCGTGGTCACGTCGGGGTTGAGGTAGCGGGTGCCCTGGATCTCGTACATGAGCTGCGCGGTGACGGTGTCGACCGTGACCGCGCCGCCCGTGCCGGGGTGCTTGGTGATCACGCTCGAGCCGTCGGCGGCGAGCTCGGCGAGCGGGAAGCCCAGCGGCCGGCCGTCGTGGGGCAGGCTGCGGAAGCCCGAGAAGTTGCCGCCGGTGGCCTGGGTGCCGCACTCGAGCACGTGGCCGGCGACGACGGCGCCGGCGAGCTCGTCGTACGACGTCGGCGTCCAGCCGTGGTGCGCGACCGCGGGTCCGACCACCAGGCTCGCGTCGGTGACCCGACCGGTGACGACCACGTCGGCGCCGGCGGCCAGCGCGGCCGCGATGCCGAAGCCGCCGAGGTAGGCGTTGGCGGTCAGCGCGCCCTCGCTGAGCCCGAGCTCCGAGGCGACCGGGCGCAGGTCGTCGCCCTCGATGTGGGCGACCTGCGGGTCGAGGCCGAGGCCGCGGGCGACCTCGCGGATCCGGTCGGCGAGGCCGGCGGGGTTGAGCCCGCCCGCGTTGCTGACGATCCGCACGCCGCGCTCGAGCGCGAGCCCGAGGGCGTCCTCGAGCTGGCGCAGGTGCGTCTTGGCGTAGCCGAGCGCCGGATCCTTCATCGTGTCCTTGCCGAGGATGAGCATGGTCAGCTCGGCCAGGTAGTCGCCGGTGAGGACGTCGAGCGGTCCGCCCTCGAGCATCTCCCGCATCGCCGAGAGCCGGTCGCCGTAGAACCCCGAGCAGTTCCCGATCCGGACCGGTGGTTGAGGAAGGCGTTCTGCGCCTGTCTCGAAACCACTCATCGCTTCCGCCTCCCCTCGCCCGCCGGCCCGGCGAACGCCTGCGCGATGGCCAGCCACTGCTCGGCGTCGGCCCCGGTCGCGACCAGGTCGGTGTCGTCGCGGTGCACGCGCTGGGTCACCAGCAGGCAGAAGTCGTACGCCGCGCCGCGCACCGACTGTGCGGCGTCCTCCGGGCCCCATGTCCAGAGGCCGCCCGACGGCGCGGTGAGCTCGATGCGGAACTCCTCGGCCGGTGCGTCGAGCCCGTGCACCGAGAACGCGAAGTTGCGGGTGCGTACGCCGAGGTGCACGACGTGCCGCACCCGGTCGGTACGTTCGGGGCGCATCTCGAGGGCGTCGTACACGTCGAGGGCGTGCGCCCAGGTCTCCATGAACCGCGCGGTCGCCATCGACGCCGGCGACATCGGCGGGCCGAACCACGGCATCTTCTCCCCCGCCGGGTAGTCCCGCAGCGCCTCCCGCAGCGCGGCGCGGGCGGTGCCCCAGCGTGCGAGCATCGCCTCGGGCCGCAGCCGAGCCACCTCCATCGCCTGGGCGTCGACGTAGCCGGTGGGGTCCTCGATCGCCTCGAGCACGACCGCGTCCCAGGCCTGCTTGCCCTCGGGGGTACGGGCACCGGCCGCGAGCACCGCGACCTCGTCGGTCCAGAGCAGGTGCGCGACCTGGGTCGCGACCGTCCAGCCGGGCGCGGGCGTCGGCGTCAGCCAGCCGTCGTCGTCGAGGCCGGCGACGGCGTTCCAGAGCCGGTCGCCCTCGGCCTGGAGGTCGTCGAGGAGGTCGTCGAGCAGGTTGCCGGAGGTCATGCGGTCTCCTTGAGGTGCTGGTCGAGCACGTCGGCCCAGCGGTCGAGGATCCGCCCGCGGCGGCGGGCGTCGTCGGTGATCGTGTTGGCCAGGCCCAGGCCGCGGACCAGGTCGAGGGTGGCCTGGACGAGCTCGCGGGTGCCCGGGACGGCTTCGTCGGCGCCGAGCAGCTCGACGGTCATCCGGTGGGTCTCGCGGCCGACCCGCTGCTCGAGCGGGCCGACGGCGTTCATCAGCGCCTCGTCGGTGCGCGCGGCGACCCAGAGCTCGAGCGCGGCGGTGAACACCGGGCCGGTGAAGTGGTCGCCGAGCATCTGCAGCACCGCACGCGTGCGCCGGCGGCCGGTCGGCAGCGCGGCCGCCGCGGTCGCGAGCTCCGCGGCCCGCTTCTCGGTGAGGTGCTCGACCGCGGCGACGACCAGGTCGTTCTTGGTCGGGAAGTGGTGCAGCTGCGCCCCGCGGCTCACCCCCGCGCGCTCGGAGACCAGCGTGGTCGACGTGCCGGCGAAGCCGCGCTCGACCAGGCACTCGACCGTCGCCTCCAGGAGGCGAGCGCGCATCAGCCGGGTCCGCTCCTCCTGAGGGACTCGTGTGCTGCCTGCCGTCGTCACCGGCACAGCATGGCGGGCTCAACAACAAACAGTCAAGACTGACTTTTTGTGTCTCTCAGTCCAGTCGGGACACCAGCGGCAGCCGGGAGCGGGCGCTCACCCCGACGACCAGGGCGGTCAGCAGCGGGAGGGCGAGGACCACGCCACCGACGAGCAGCCAGGGGACGTCGAGGAAGGGCCCGGTGTCGGAGTAGTCCGGCGCCGTGAGCGGGTAGGTGATCGCGATGCCGGGGATGAACCCCACCGCGGCGCCGAGCACGGCGCCGACCAGCCCGACGACCAGGGCGTAGGCCGCCGCGATCGCCCGGCGGCGACGCGGCGAGGCCCCCACCGCCGACAGGGTCGCGAGGTCGGGGCGGGCGTCGGACAGGGCCAGGAACGTCGCGGTCAGCGTGCCGCCGAGCATGAGCACGGCGCCGAGGCCGGCCAGGACCAGTTGGATGATCACGGTCTCTTCCCGGGCCTGGTAGCCGCGCTCGACGTAGAACCCGGCCTGCGGCGAGGCGGCCGAGACGGCCTCGGAGATGTCGGTCGTGATCTCGTCGGAGAGGTCGGCAGCGTCGAAGACCAGCCCGACCGTGTCGGTCCGCAGGCCGAGCCCCGCGGCCACCTCGGGCGAGAGCACCGCGCGGGGACCGTAGGCCGTGTCCCCGACGTGGATCGTGAGCGCCTCTGCGGCCACCCGGACGCGCGCGGGCCGCCCGGGTCCCTCGTAGTCGACCGCAGCGAGCTGCACGTCCCCCGCGCCGGAGGCGCCGGTGGTGAAGACGACCGCGCCGCCGGCCGCGAGGGCACGGGTCGCCTCTGTCACGTCCTCAGCCGGGACGCCGGGCAGTCGCGCGACGCCGTCGCCGTCGTCGACGAGGATCGCCGACGCCAGGGGTCCGCCGTAGACATCCAGCTCCAGCGGCTCGCCGTCGCGGCGGGCGGTGAGCTCGACCGCCCCGGTGGTGCCGGTGACCCGCCGGACCGGGACGCCGGGCGCCTCACGCTCGACCGCGACCGCGAGCCTGTCCCAGTCCGGGTGCCGGCGGTAGTCGGTGACGGCGGCGATCCCCATCGGGAGCTGCTGGCTGTACGTCGCCTCGTTCTCCGCCTCGTCGCTCGTGACCGAGATGCCGAGCGCGACCACCCCGGCGACGGTCGCGGCGACCGCGGCCACAGCCGGCACGGTGCGGGTGCGGTGCCGCGCGGCATCGCGGGCGGCATAGCGCATCGCGAGCGGGAGTCGGCCGGAGACCCGGCTCAGGCCGACGACGACGAGGGGGACGAGCGAGATCATCCCCAGGACCGCGACGACCGCCGAGCCCGCGATGACGAACTCGCCGTTCTGGGCATGGGCGCCGTACGCCGACCCGGCGACGCCGGCGCCCAGCAGCGCGACGCCGAGCAGCGGTGAGCGCAGCGACACCGGGCGGTCGGCCCGGCGGCCGGCGAGGACCGCGACGACGTCGTGCCGCGACGCGATCCAGGCCGGGACCGCGGCGGCCAGCACGGCGCTGACCAGTCCGAACCCGGCGATGCCGAGCAGATGCAGCCACGGCACGTCGAACGGCCCGAACCAGGTGGTCGACCAGCGCTGGACCACCGGGACCAGGGCCCAGCCGAGCCCGATCCCCAGCGCGACCCCGAGCACTGCCGCAACGCCACCGAGCACCAAGCCGCCGGCGAGCACCACCCGGCGCGCCTGGGCCGGCGTCCCGCCCGCGACCGCCATCAGCGCCAGGCTGCGCGCCTGCCGCCGGGCACTCACGGCGAACGCCGGCCCGGCCAGCAGCACGACCTCGAGCAGCGCCATCACCACGATGAGCACGACCGCGGCGACGTACCCGTCGTCGGAGCCGCTGCTCCAGGCGCGGATCTCCTCGGGGATCTCGGAGTCGGGCGGCGGGTCTGCGACCACCGCCCGGGAGAGGACGACCGCCCCGAGGGCATTGAGCCGTTCCACGGTGGCCCAGGAGACCGGTCCGCCGGCGACCAGCCAGCTGGCGCCCGCGTAGTCCCGCTCGAGGCCGAGGCTGCCGACCGGCCCGGCGACCGCGGGCGTGCTGCGCACGGTCGCGGACTCCGCCGCGCCCACGATGACCGGCGTGGGGGCGTCCTTGCCCCCCAGCTCGAGCCGGTCGCCGACGGCATAGCCCTTGTCGAGGAGGGCCTGGTTGACCACGACCTCACCGGCATCACCCGGCAGCCGGCCGGACGTCAGGTCGACGAGGCCGGCCGCGACGGGGTCCGCGAGGTCGACCTCGAGGGCCTCCGCCCAGCCGACTCCGCTCTCGGTGCGCACGTCGACGCCTCCGGCCCGCTGCTCGACCAGCCGGGCGCCACCCAGCACCGCCGAGACCTCGGCGGCGGTCGGCGGATCCTGCTTGCGGCCGTCGGTCGAGCTCCCGTCCCAGGGATCGAAGGCCTGGATCATCGGACGGCCCTCCGCCGGCACGCTCACCTGGGCCGAGGCGGCGCCGAGGCGGCGGTCGAGTGACTCCACGCCGCTGACGTCCTGGGTGCGGATCAGCACGTCGGCCGCGGTGACCGCGAGCACGGGCAGCGCGATCATCACGATCACCAGCACCGAGCGCCCCTTGGCCCGCAGGGCCTCGCGGGCGGCGACCCGGAGGGCCAGCCGCCACGCGGAGAGCCGGTTCACCGGGAGGCGCCCGACTCGAGCAGCGACTCGGCGGGGTCCGCGCCGGTCACGTCGACGACGATGCCGTCGCGCAGGAACACGACCCGGTCGGCCCACGCGGCGTGACGTGCCTCGTGGGTGACGAGGACCCCGGCGGCGCCGGCGTCGCAGCGCGCCCGCAGCAGCCGCAGGACGTCCTCGCCGGTCTCGCTGTCGAGGGCGCCGGTGGGCTCGTCGGCCAGGATCAGCCGCCGCTCCCCGACGACCGCGCGCGCGATCGCGACCCGCTGCTGCTGACCGCCGGACATGTGGTCGGGGAACCGGTCGGCGAGGTCGGCGATGCCGACCTCCTCGAGCGCCTGCCGGGCCCGGGCCCGCGCGGTCCGGGTGCGTACGCCGTCGAGCTCGAGCGGCAGCGCGACGTTCTCGACCGCCGACAGCGCCGGGATCAGGTTGAAGTCCTGGAAGACGTAGCCGATCGACGTACGCCGCATCCGCGCCCGGCCGGTGCTGCCGAGCGTGGCGAGGTCGGTGCCCTCGACCGACACCGTGCCGGAGGTGGGGGTGTCCAGGCCGCCGGCCAGCGTCAGCAGCGTCGACTTGCCCGACCCCGAGGGACCCATCACCGCGACCAGCTCGCCCGCGGAGGCCGAGAACGAGACCTCCCGCAGGGCCCGGACCTCGGTCTCGCCCTCGCCATGGATCCGGGTCACCGCGTCGAGGTGGAGCACCGCGCTCACCGGGGCACTCATCGGGCGTCCTCCGCGGTCTCGAGGAGCTCGCGCTCCTGCCTGCCGCAGGCGTGGGCGGCCCGGATCCGCGCCGCGCTCTGGCGCAGCCACTCGGTCTCGGACTCGCGCAGCCGGTGGGCGTGCTCGAGGTCGAACGTCGCCCTCATCGCACGACCTCCCCGTTCTCGTCGCGGACGGCGGCGACCTCGCCCGCCGCGGTGGCCGCCGGCCGGTCCAGGGCGGCCCGGCGCAGCCGCGCCTCGCAGTGGTCGAGCCACCGGATCTCGGCCTCGGCGCCGAACACGAGGGAGTCCAGGACCAGGCCCCACGCCAGGTCGGCGCGGTCGGTCGACTCCCCGGCGTCGGGCCCGCGGCGCTTGAGCCGGGTGTAGTCCTGCAGCGCGGCCATCGTCGCCGAGCGCTGCTGCTGGATGACCGTGCCGACATCGACGCCGGGGACCGTCACCGCGAGCGCGAGCTTGATCGCGAGCTCGTCGCGCGGGGGCTGGGTGCGCGCGACCGGGGTGGTGAACCAGGTCGCGACCTCCTCGCGACCCGCCGGGGTGGCGCGATAGACGACGTGGCCCTCGGCGTCCGCGCCGGTGCCCTCGACCAGCCCGTCGCGCTCGAGCCGGGTCAGGGTCGTGTAGACCTGCCCGACGTTGAGCGGCCAGGTCTGGCCGGTGCGCCGCTCGAACTCGGCGCGCAGCTGGTAGCCGTACATCGGCCCCTGCTCCAGCAGCGCCAACAGTGCCTGCCTGACCGACATCGCGCCTCCCCGGCGAGGTGTGCCACCGACCCCCGTGGCGGTGGATACCGGGTATGTATACCACGTATGCACCCCAGCGGCGACCGCGCGTCACTACGCTGTGGGCCATGTCCGACTCCGGGAACCCCCAGGACCCCTCCGCCAACCCCTACGGTCCGCCGCCGCCCTCCGCGCAGCCCGCGCCCCCGCCCTATGGCCAGCCCGCGCCGCCGCCGTACGGCCAGCCCGCGCCGCCGCCGTACGGGCAGCAGCCCTACGGTCAGCAGCCGCCGTACGGGCAGCCCTACGGCACGCCCGTCCCTGCCTACGACTACGCCCACTGGGGCAAGCGGGTCGGCGGCTACCTGCTCGACAGCCTGTTCACGCTGCTGGTCTCGCTGCCGGCCTACGGCCTGTTCTTCGCCGGCATGGCCGTCGGCAGCAAGGACATGGAGACCTACACCGACTCCGCGGGCGTCAGCCACACCACCGGCGAGTGGGACAACGCGGGCACGCCGCTGGTGATCCTCGGGGCGGTGCTGTTCCTGCTGCCGCTGGCGTTCTTCATCTGGAACACCTGCCTGCGGCAGGGTCGCACCGGCTACAGCCTCGGCAAGGGCATCGTCGGCATCCGGCTGATCGGCGAGCGGGACGGGCAGCCGATCGGTGGCGGCATGTCGTTCGTGCGCTACCTGCTGCACTTCCTCGACAGCCTGGCCTGCTACCTGGGCTGGCTGTGGCCGTTGTGGGACGCCAAGCGGCAGACGTTCGCGGACAAGATCCTCAGCTCCGTCGTCGTCAACCAACCCAAGTCCCAGGTGCGGTAGGCGCGCATGGCCACCGTCGTCCGGGGCGTGCGCCTGACCGACCACGTCGTCGAGGCGCCGCTCGACCACGCGGACCCGGACGGGCCGACGATCGAGGTGTTCGCGCGCGAGGCGGTCGCCGCCGACCGAGCGGGCGAGGACCTGCCGTGGCTGCTGTTCCTGCAGGGCGGACCGGGCGGCAAGTCACCCCGGCCCGGCAGCGGTGCCGGCGACGCCTGGGTGTGGCACGCCGCGCAGACCCACCGGGTGCTGCTGCTCGACCAGCGCGGCACCGGCCGCAGCACGCCGATCACCGCGCGGACCGTCGCGGGGATGCCGGACCCCGAGCTCGCGGCGTACCTGCGCCACTTCCGAGCCGACGCGATCGTCGACGACGCCGAAATGCTGCGGCGCCGTGTCGCCGGCGGCCAGCCGTGGGAGACGCTGGGGCAGAGCTACGGCGGGTTCGTGACGATGACCTACCTGTCGCGCGCGCCGGAGGCACTGCGGGCCTGCTACGTCACCGGCGGGCTGCCGGGCCTCACCGCCACGGCCGACGACGTCTACGCGCGGACGTTCCCGCGGATCGCCCGCAAGAACGCCGAGTTCCATGCCCGGCACCCCGGCGACGCCGAGCGGCTGCGCGCGATCGCGGACCACCTCGACGAGCACGACGTGCGGCTGCCCGACGGCGACCGGCTGACCGCACGCCGGCTGCGGACGCTCGGGATGGCGTTCGGGATGAGCGACGGCTACGACCGCGTGCACTGGCTGCTCGAGGAGGCCTGGCACGGTGCCGAGCTGGCCGACGGGTTCCGGCACGCAGTGATGGCGATGACCGGATGGGTGGACACCCCGATCGGGGTGCTGCAGGAGTTCACCTACGGCCAGCCCGGCATGGCGCCCACGGCGTGGGCGGCGCAACGCGCGATCGAGCAGCGGCCGGATTTCGCCGCCGACGCCGACCCGCTGCTGCTCACCGGCGAGACGATGTTCCCCTGGATGTTCGAGGAGATCGCGGCGCTGCGGCCGTTCCGCGGGGCGGCCGACCTGCTGGCGGCGTACGACGACTGGCCGGCGCTCTACGACCTCGACCGGCTCGCGGCCAACGAGGTGCCGGTCGCGGCGATCGTCTACTTCGACGACATGTACGTCGATGCCGAGCTGTCGCTGGACACCGCCCGGCGCGTCGGCAACGTGCGGACCTGGGTCACCAACGAGTGGGAGCACGACGGGCTCCGCGCCGACGCCGGGCGGATCCTGCCGCGGCTGATCGAGATGGCCGGGCGGTAGCAGCCGGGCACTTCTCCTCCACGGTCTCGGGACGTAGTCCTCTGGCGTCGCCGCCGGAGGGCGCGCCGACCATGCCTTGTGGCGCCCTGATGCTGATCGAGCGACGGGCTCCCGTCCTTGCGGCGAGACAGGAGACGACGATGGCCGCAACTCCCACAGTTCATGCCCACCTCCACCGACCGGCGATCAGCCGGCAAGAACTCGCCTTCGGCTGGCCGCACCGGGTCGCCGCGGGTCTCCTGGTGCTCCTCGGCGCCGGGTTCGTCACGGTCACCTTGGCCGCCAACCTCGTCAACGTCGGCCCCGCGTTCGACCGGCTGACCGACGACTTCCGTCCGATCATGACCCAGCAGGCGCTGCGGACCGATCAGCAGGACATCGACACCCTGGCCGCGGCCGGGTCCGAGATCCAGACCGAGATGCTGCCCGCGCTGGCCCAGCAGCTCGGCATGTCCGCCGACGAGTTCTCCACGATGATGGCCGAGCAGTACCCCGACGTCACGGCCGGGCTCGCCGCGGTCCCGCAGATCACGCCGAGCTTCACCTCGCTCGTGGCCACGCTCGACGAACAGCGTCCGTACTTCGCCGACGCCGATGCCATCCCGACCGAGTCCGTGCCCGCCACGTCGGTCCCGTGGTCGCTGTTGACCGTCGGCGTGCTGGCGGCGGGGCTCGGCGTCTGGGTCTGGTACCGGCCGCGCGGGAGCGCCGTCGCCGCGACCGTCGTCGGTGCGCTGCTGATCGCGGCGCCCCTCGCCTTGGGCATGCCGGACAAGGCCGCCTCGGCCGACACCATGAACGAGAACCTCGACCCGGTGTACAACCAGGAGCTGATCACCCAGGCCTCGGGCTCCCTCGCCACGCTCTCGGCGATGGGCACGGAGATGCAGCAGAGCATGATGCCGGACCTGGCGGCCCGGCTGCAGATGTCGCCCGAGGAGCTGAACACCTTCTTCGCGCAGAACTTCCCGGCCACGACCGCCGCCCTCGCCGCACTGCCGGACTCGTTGGGGCGGTTCCAGGACATGGTCGCGAGGTTCGACAGCTCCCTGGACAACTACGAGACGCTCAAGCCCGTCTCGTTCGAGCCGATCGTCTGGTTCATGATCGGTGGCGGCGCAGCGCTGCTCCTGCTGGGTGGAGCGGGCGTGCTGATCACCTGGCGGACCGGGAGCACACCCGCCACGACCTGACCGAGCCGGGGACCGGCGCGCGTCAGCGGTAGGTGAGCGACGCGCCCTCGAGGTGAGGGTGCTCGTTGAACGACAGCAGCCGCGCGCCGGTCGAGCCGACCACCACGCGGGTCACCGAGGAGTTCACGACCACGGTGTTGAAGCGGCTCCACAGCCGCGCGTAGGTGGCCGGGTCGTCGCCGTCGGGGTCGACCAGGGCCGCGCACGCGGCGGCGATCGGCCCCCCGGAGCTGACCACGACGACGGTGCCGCCCGGCCCGGCGTCCGCGCAGGCGCGGTCGAGGGCCTCGCGCACCCGTCGGACGAACCCGCGCCACGACTCGGGGTAGTCCGCGTCGTACCCGCCCGCGGTCCACCGCTGCGTCGCGAGCTCAAAGACCCGCTGGAACTCGCGGCGGTCGAGCTCGCCCTCGGGGCGATCGGGGTAGGCCGCCACCACACCGAGGTGGTCGAACTCGTCCCAGCCGAGGTCGACCTGGACCTCGTGCTCCCAGCCGGCCGCGGCGGCGACCGCCTCGGCGGTCTCGCGGTGCCGGCGCATCCCGCCGGTGCGGATCCGGGTCGGCGCGACGCCGCGCTCGGCCAGCCAGGTGCCCAACCGCCGGCCCTGCTCCCACCCGGTCTCGGACAGCACGTCGTAGTCGTCGGCGCCGAAGGACGCCTGCCCGTGCCGGACCAGCAGCACCACACCCATGCCGATCAACCTAGGGTGCGGCGACGCGGAGCCACCTGTCGGGTCGTGTGCCTGAGAACGGGCTAGGGACCGTCCTCAG
>NZ_DASWVI010000037.1:0-3879 GCF_036401255.1 Nocardioides sp.
GAGGCGCTCGGCGCCGGGGACATCGAGGGTGCGGTCGCGGAGTACCAGCGCCTCGTGGACGCCAACCCGGCCGACGCCGAGGCGGCCGCCGGCCTGGCGATGGCCAAGCTGCTCCAGCGCACGCAGGGCGTCGACCTCGCCGAGGCCCGGGCCGCGGCCGCCGCCGACCCCGACGACGTGGACGCGCAGACCATGGTCGCCGACCTCGACCTCCTCGGCGGACACGTGGAGGACTCCTTCCACCGGCTCGTCGAGACCGTCCGGCGTACGACGGGGGAGGACCGCGACCGCGCTCGCGAGCACCTGATCGGGCTGTTCGGCGCCGTCGGCAACGACGACCCGCGCGTGCTCAAGGCCCGGCAGAACCTCGCCTCCGCGTTGTTCTGACCTGGCAGGGTCAGCCGCTCAGCGGGAGCGAGGCGGCCGCCAGCCCCTCGAGAACGGCGCGTACGGCGGGTGACTCCGCCTGGCTGCGGCGGTGCACCGCGATCACGTCGCGGGTGGGCACCGGGTCGTGGGCGGGTACGGCGACCAGGTCCTCGCCCAGTGGCGCCCGTCCCAGCCGGGGCACGAGCGCGATGCCGAGGCCCGCGCGGGCCAGGGCGAGGTGGGACTCGAACTCCATGGCCTGGTGGACGATCCGGGGCACCCGCCCGGTGCCGTCGTACATCCGGGTCAGCCACTGGCGGCAGATCGTGTTCTCCGGCGTCGCGATCCAGCCCTCGTCGAGGAGGTCGCGCGGACTGACCCGGGCGCGGCCGGCCAGCGGGTGGCCGGCGTGGACGATCACGTCGGCGACGTCGTGGGCGACGACCGTCGCCTGGAGGTGATCGGGGACCGCGATCGACAGGTCGCCCCAGCGGTGCACGACGCCGAGGTCGCTCCGGCCGGTGGCGACCAGGTCGACGGTCTCCCAGGGCTCGCGCTCGGTGAGGGAGACGGTGAGGTCCGGGTGGGCCGCGCACAGCGCGCGGACGACCGGCGCCACCAGCCCGCGCATCGCCGTCGAGAACGCGGTCAGCCGCAGGTGGCCCGCGACCGTGCCGGTCCGCCGGTGCAGGCCCGCCTCGACCTCCTCGAGGTCGGCGAGCAGGCGGGCTCCGGCGGCGACGAGCTGGCGGCCGTGGTCGGTGAGCATCACGCCGCGCCCGACCCGCTCCAGCAGGGCCACGCCGGTCTGGCGCTCGAGCCGCTTGACCTGCTGCGACACCGCGCTGGGGGTGAAGCCGAGGGCGTCCGCCGCGCCCACCACCGACCCCTCGGCGGCGACCGCGCGCAGGCTGGCCAGCGCCGTGAGATCGATCATGCACGGATGCTACATGGCTTCGTGAACGATCATTCGCTGGTGCTTCATAGTCGTGGCGGGTTGGCTGGGCGCATGGATCGCCGGGACCGCCTGCTCGCCGCGCTCGTGGCGACGATCTGGGGCTTCAACTTCGTGGTCATCGACTGGGGCATGGCCGAGATCCCGCCGCTGCTGTTCGCGGCGGTGCGGTTCACCGTGGTCGTGCTGCCCGCGGCCCTCGTCGTACGCCGACCGGACGCGCCCTGGCGCGTGGTCGCGGCCGTCGGGGTGTTCATGTCGCTGGGGCAGTTCGGCCTCCTCTACGTCTCCATGGACGCCGGGATGCCGCCTGGGCTGGCGGCGCTGGTGCTGCAGGCGCAGGTGATCTTCACGGTGGTGATCGCGGCGGGGGTGCTCCGCGAGGTGCCGACCCGCGCCCAGGTGGTCGGCGTGCTGCTCGGCGGTGCGGGGCTGGCGGTCGTCGCCGTCGGCCGTGGCGGTCGCGTCACGCCCGCGGCGTTGGCGCTGTGCCTGCTCGCCGCGCTGTCGTGGGGCATCGGCAACGTGGTGTCGCGCGCCTCGGGCGTCCGAGGCGGGCTCTCGCTGACCGTGTGGTCCGCGCTCGTCGTACCCCTGCCGCTGCTCGCGCTCTCGCTGCTCGTCGACGGGCCGCACGCGGTGGGGGAAGCGCTGGCCTCGTGGTCCTGGCAGGCCGGGGTGTCCACGCTCTACACCGCCGGGCTCGCCTCGCTGGTGGGGTACGGCGTCTTCAACACGCTGCTCTCGCGCAACCAGTCGTCCGCGGTGGTGCCGTGGGTGCTGCTCGCCCCGGTCGTCGCGATGGCGTCGGCGTGGCTGCTGCTCGACCAGCGGCCCAACGCCGCCGAGCTCGCCGGGGGAGGGGTGCTGATCCTCGGCGTGCTCGTGGCGATGCGGCCGCCGAAACGACCCTCAGGCGGCCGGGCCCTTCGCGCGGACGTCGGCGACGGCCGCCATCGCGTCTCGGAGCTCGGCCAGCCAGTCGCCCTCGTGCTGGCCGACGAGGCGGACGCACCAGGCGAGTGCGTCCGACCGTGACCGGGCGACACCCGCGTCGACGAGCGTGTCGAGCACGAGCCGCTGGGGCTGGCGCAGCCGGGTCATGACCGGCGCTGCGACGTGGGTCCACAGCTCGCGGTGCTCCCCGACGGCGACTCCCCAGGAGACCTTGCGCTCGAACCGGTGCTGGGCCTCGCGAGCGATCTCCATGCGCCGCTCGCGGGTGTCCTCACGGAACGCCGAGGCCCGACCGGCCCGCGCCTCCGCGAGCGCGGCGTCCGTGGGGTCCTCGAGCGGCACGTCCGGGATCGTCAGCACGATCGTGATCTCCTCGCGGTCGACGGTGACCTGGGCGGGGGCGTGCTGCCACTCCGCCGGGAGCCGGCCGGCGAACCAGCCCGTCACCCGCTCCTGCTGCTCATTAGTAATCATGTAATCAGTGTTGCACGACCATCAAGGGGCAGGTGTGTCGTTTGGTCACCAACGACAGGGATCGGTCATGAGGTGTTGCGGTTGGTGACCAAACGACAATGGTCCCGGCCCGCAGTCCGGGTCAGAGTCCGCGGGTGGGCGAGCCTCAGAGCCCGCCGGACTCGGTGTACGTCGAGCCGCCGGTGGTGAGGTTGGCGAGCGCGGAGGCCACCCGGCGGGCGGTGAAGTCGGCGCAGCGCTCGCGGGCCTGCTCGAGCGTGCAGAACTCCGCGGAGCGGATCTCCCGGGTCTGTTTCACGATCGTCTCGGTGATCGCGGGCTCGTGCACCCCGCCGTCGAAGACCAGGCAGAGGGCGTCGTCCCACCCGCTCCACGGCGGCAGCCAGTCGGTGAGCAGCAGCGCGCCGGCCTCGATCCGCAGGCCGAGCTCCTCCTCGACCTCGCGGGTGACGGCGAGCTGGGGCGACTCGCCGACCTCGACCACGCCGCCGGGCAGGTCCCAGTCCTGCTTGTAGGTGAGCTCGCAGAGCAGCACCCGGCCCCCGGTGTCGCGCACGAGCATCTGGCTGATCGCGCGCTTGCGTGGCAGGAACGAGTTGAGCAGCGCGCGGAAGCCCTCGGGTTCGTGGACGGGTACGTCGGTGGCGAGCCGGGCGTAGACGATCCGGTCCACGGTGCGCCCCTCGACAGTCACCCCGCGCATCACGCCCTCGCGGCGCAGCCCGGACCACGTGGCGACCCGCTGCGCGGACTCGTCGTCGGGGTCGACCAGCGCCTCGACCCGGGTGTGTCCGGTCAGCGCGGCGGCGACCTCGTGGCGCACGACGTCGACCGGCTGGTCGGGCGTCCAGGCGATCCGCGCGACGCCCTCCGCGACGGTGGTCACGGAGATCGGCTGCTCGGTCACGCCGAAACTGTACCGAGCAGACAACGGCGCGGCGGAACCTCAGAAGCCCCTCGGGCACCACTTGTCGGCCGAAACCCGCGCGACACGCCGGTGCCCCTCGGCGTGTCGTGCGGGTTTCACCGGCTGACCGGTGAAACCCGCACCTACGCCTGCGCCGCGACCCCGTCCTCGAGCAGCGCGGCGTCGAGGTCGCCGGAATGGCCGTGACGGACCGCCT
>NZ_DASWVI010000038.1:0-6045 GCF_036401255.1 Nocardioides sp.
GAGCAGCGGAGCGCCGACGACCGCCGGCAGCAGCGGGCGCGGCGGCACCCGCAGCGCGGCGGCGAGCACGGTGAGCGGCAGCGCCACGAAGATGGGGCCGTTCTCCAGACCCGTCGCGAAGTACGCACCGACGGCCGCACCGCCCACGACCAGCGCACTCCGGCCACGGAACGACGCGAGCACCATCGCTGCGCCGGCGAGCACGGCGACGCCCAGGGCCGCGGCGGATGACTCCGGGGCCGCGTCGTGGTTGACGCCGAGCGAGCCCATCACCACGAGCGCGGCGGGCACCAGCCAGAGCAACCGGGAGCGGACCACGTCTCGAGGCTAGGCCGAATGGGCGGTGACCGCGTACGAGCGGGCGCGGCTGCGCCGTACGCGGATCTGCGTACGACGCAGCCGCCGAGCAGCGGACGCGTTCCGCGGCGGATCCGGGGACCGTGGGGCCATGACAGAGCTGATGGTGCAGACCGAGGGACTGACCAAGCGCTTCGGGCGCGGCGACCGCGGCCGTCTCGCCGTCGACGGGGTCAGCATGACCGTGCGGCGTGGCGAGGTGTACGGCTTCCTGGGCCCGAACGGCGCCGGCAAGACCACCACGTTGCGGATGATGCTCGGGTTGGTCCGGCCGACGGCCGGCAGCGCGAGCGTGCTGGGCCGCCGCGCAGGCCGACCGGACGTGACCGCCCACGTCGGGTCGCTCGTCGAGGGGCCGGGGTTCTACCCCTACCTGAGTGGCCGCGACAACCTGCGGACGATGGCCCACTACCGCGGGCTCTCCGACCGGGAGGTCGAGACGGCGCTGGCACGGGTCGGCCTGACCGACCGCGGCGACGACCGGTTCAAGAGCTACTCACTGGGCATGAAGCAGCGTCTCGGCGTCGCGTCCGCGCTCCTGGGCGACCCCGAGCTGATCGTCCTCGACGAGCCCACGAACGGGCTCGACCCCGCCGGGATGGCGGACATGCGCGCGCTGGTCGTGGCGCTCGCCCGCGGCGGCCAGACGGTGCTGCTCTCCAGCCACCTCCTGGCCGAGGTGCAGGAGATCTGCGACCGGGTCGGCGTGATCAACCAGGGCCGGCTGGTGCGCGAGTCGACAGTGGCGGACCTGCGCGGCGCCGCCTCCCTGCGGCTGCGCGCCACGCCGGTCGACCGGGCCGTCGCCGTGGCCATGCGGGTCGCCGGCGACGACGCCGTGCACCTGCACGAGGACCGGCTCACGCTCGACCTTCCGTCGACGGCGGCCCCCGAGCTCGTCCGCGAGCTCGTGTCCGCCGGCGTGGACGTCCACGAGGTGGGCGCCGTCGAGCGGACGCTCGAGGAGGTCTTCTTCGAGATGACCGGCAACCAGGACGACGTCGATGTGGATACGGCTGCGGCTACGGACATGGAGGTGGAGGTGCGATGAACGCCGTGTTGAGGAGCACCCGGGCCGAGCTGTTGCGCCTGCGCCGGTGGCCTGCCGTCTGGGTCACGCTCGGCGCCTGGGCGGCGCTCGCGCTGATGTTCGGCTACGTGTTCGGCTACCTGGCCTACAAGACCGGGGACAACAGCTTCTCCAACGAGGGGCAGACCACGGCCTCGATCCTCGGAGAGCTGATGCCCCGGTCGGTCCCCGACGTGCTGCTCCAGGGCATGCCGATGTTCGGAGGTGCCCTGATGATGGTGCTCGGCGCGATGGTGGCGGGCAGCGGCTACGGCTGGGGCACCTGGAAGACGGTGTTCACCCAAGGCCCGTCTCGCACGTCGTCCCTGGCGGGCTCGCTCGCGGCGATGACCGTGATCGTGGTCGGCACCGTCATGGCGACGCTCGTGCTCGACGTCGTCGTGTCGGTGGCGATCGCCACGAGCGAGTCCCAGGATCTGGTCTGGCCGTCGATCGGAGCGGTGGTCGAGTCGTTGCTCGCCGGTCTGCTGGTGCTGGAGATGTGGGCGCTGGCCGGGTTCGCGCTGGGGACCGTCTCGCGCGGACCGGCGCTGTCGGTCGGGCTCGGCCTGGTGTGGGCGTTGGTCGTCGAGAACCTGCTGCGCGGGGTCGGCAGCCTGCTGGGGCCGGTGGACGCGCTCACCCATGTGCTGCCCGGCACCGCGGCGGGCTCGCTGGTCGGATCCCTGATCGGCGTCGACTACGGCGGCGGCACGCCCGGCGTCGTCGACGCCATCTCGGGCACGCAGGCGGTCTGGACGCTCGTGGCGTACGTCGTCGTCCTGCCGGTGGTCGCCCTGGTGCTCGCCCGGCGCCGGGACGTGGTCTGACGGATCGTCAGAGGGGTCGCCCGTAGCAGCGCGACAGCGGCGCGCAACGGTAGTAGCCGAACGACGGCACCGGCGTGTAGCCGCTGGACTCGTAGAGCGCGATGGCCTCGGGTTGGCGCAGCCCGGTCTCGAGCACGACCGCCTCGGCGCCGTGCGCGGCCGCGCTGGCCTCGAGATGTGCCAGCATCAGCCGCCCGAGGCCACGTCCGCGCGCCGCGGGGGCGACGTACATGCGCTTGACCTCGACGGTCGCGGTGGTGCCGAACGCCTCCACCCCGGAACGCCGCCACGCGCCGGTCGCGACCGCGGCGCCGTCGAGGTAGCCGACGAAGAAGCTGCCGGCCGGCGGCTCGAACATCAGTGGGTCCAGCGGTGTCTCGTCCGGCCCGCCGTAGCGCACGACGTACTCGGCCTGCACCTCGTCGATCAGGCGCAGCGCGTCGGGATGGCCGTAGCCGACGCGGCGGATCTCGAGGTCGGCCAAGGCTCAGGCGAGCGCGGAGCCGCAGGAGTCGCAGAACCTCGCGTCGGCGTCGTTGCGCACGCCGCACTTGGAGCAGTACGGGCCGGCCGTGCGGCCGACGCCGAGGATGCCCTCGCCGTCGCTCAGGTACGCCGCCGAGCCCTTGACGACCGGCATCGTCTCGCCCGCGCCATAGCGGGCGGCGGCGCCCAGGAACCCCCACTGCAGCAGCATCAGGCCGAACCCGACCACCAGCACCCCGCCGAGGAAGCAGGCGATCTGGAAGCCGCTCGGCCCGTCGAAGCCGCTGCCGAAGACCGAGGTGATCCCGTAGCCGAACATGACGACGCCGGCCACCAGCACGACCACGCCCAGGACACGGAACATGGTGCGGTACTGCGCCTGGCGGGCGAAGCCGGGGGTGGCGGTCATCTGGACTCCTCGAGAGACGTCGTCGACGGCAATGACACAATAGGCGGTGCTGACAGCGTGGTCAGGGAGCATCGTCACCCCTCCGGAAGGCTGTCCATGACCGACGCGCTGCAGATCCCCCGCGACCTCCTCCCCGCCGACGGCCGGTTCGGCGCCGGGCCGTCGAAGATCCAGACCTCGCACCTGGACGCGCTCGCGGCCACCGGCGCCTCCCTGATGGGTACGTCGCACCGCCAGGCGCCGGTGCGCGACCTGGTCGGACGGGTCCGCAGCGGGCTCGCCGACCTGTTCTCGCTGCCCGAGGGCTACGAGGTGGTGCTCGGCAACGGCGGCGCGACCGCGTTCTGGGACATCGCGACGTACGGGCTGATCCGGGAGAAGAGCCAGCACCTCTCGTTCGGGGAGTTCTCCTCGAAGTTCGCGAAGGCCGCCCAGGCCGCCCCGTGGCTGGCGGAGCCGTCGGTGGTCGCGTCCGAGCCCGGCTCGCGTCCGGACCCGGTCGCCGAGGACGGCGTCGACGTCTACGCGTGGGCGCACAACGAGACCTCGACCGCGGTGATGGCGCCGGTCGCGCGCCCCGCCGGGACCACCTCCGACAGCTCGCTGGTGCTCGTCGACGCGACGTCCGGCGCGGGCGGCCTCCCGGTCGACGTGCGCGAGGTCGACGTCTACTACTTCGCACCGCAGAAGTGCTTCGCCTCCGACGGCGGCCTCTGGATCGCGCTGTTCTCCCCCGCCGCGCTCCAGCGCGCCGCCGAGGTGGCGGGGTCCGGCCGGCACGTCCCCGCGTTCTTCGACCTGCCCACGGCGATCGACAACTCCGCGAAGAACCAGACCTACAACACCCCCGCGGTCGCCACGCTGTTCCTCATGGCCGAGCAGCTGGACTGGATGAACGCCTCCGGTGGGCTCGACGGCATGGTCGCCCGCACGACGCAGTCCTCGGACACGCTCTACACGTGGGCGGAGAAGGCGTCGTACGCCTTCCCCTACGTCACCGAACCCGACCACCGCTCGCTGGTGATCGGCACGGTCGACTTCGAGGACGGCGTGGACGCGGCCCGGATCGCCGCCGTGCTGCGCGCCAACGGAATCGTCGACACCGAGCCCTACCGCAAGCTCGGCCGCAACCAGCTGCGGATCGCGATGTACCCCGCCGTGGACCCCGCCGACGTCGAGGCCCTCACGCACTGCATCGACTGGGTCGTCGACCACCTCTGACGCGAGTCAGGGGCGCTCGAGAGCGGCGCGGACCAAGTCGTACGTCGCGGCGTCGTAGGCGACGATCCGGGCCTCGGTGACGGCCGTGCCGGCGGTGTCGGCGGCGCGCAGCGCCTCGAGGGCGGCGGCGATCGCGTCGTCCTTGGGCCAGCCGTAGATGCCGGCGGACACCAGCGGGAACGCGACGCTGCGTGCGCCGAGCTCGTCGGCGACCTCGATCGCGCGGGTGTAGCACGACAGCAGCAGCGACCGGTCGCGCTGCCCGGCGGCGTGGTTGGGACCGACGACGTGGATCACCCACCGCGCGGGCAGGTCGCCGGCGGTGGTCCAGCCGGCCTCGCCCGTCGGCAGCCCGTCGGGGAACCGGCGTACGCAGTCCTCGAGCACCGCCGGTCCGCCGGCGCGGTGGATCGCGCCGTCCACGCCACCGCCGCCACGCATCGCGTTGTTGGCGGCGTTGACGACGGCGTCCACCTGCTGCGTGGTGATGTCGCCCTGCACGGCGGTGATGTCCATCAGGCCCTAACCCTCCTTCAGCAGCTTCAGCGTCGCACGCTCCAGGGCGGCCTGTCGCTCGTCGGGGGTGTCGTAGGACCGCCGCGTGGCCCGCGCGATCGTGCGGCCCTCCTCGTAGGCATCGACGACACGAGGATCGACGTACGACGACCGCGCCAGCGTCGGCGTGTTGCCGAGGAACGACGCCACCTCCTTCATCGCCCCCGCCACCGCTCGCTTGCGCGAGGCCGCCGACCCGCCCGGCTCGGGCGTCTCGGCCAGGGCCGCGGCGGCGAGCACCGTGGCGTGCCAGGTGCGGAAGTCCTTCGCGGTCGCGTCCAGGCCGGTGGAGGACCGCACGTAGTCGTTGACGAGCTCGGGCAGGATCGAGCGCCACCCGCGACCGACCTTGTAGGCGAGCAGTCGCGGGTCGGCGCCGCGGCGCCGGCGCATGACGTCGATCGCCTCGATCACGACGGCGTCGTCGATCTCGATGCGGTGCTCGACGCCGGACTTGCCGACGAACGCGAACACCAGCCGGTCCTGGCGGCGACGCACGTGCCGGCGCTCGAGCGTGGTGAGCCCGAACGACCCGTGCGCGTCGGCGTACACGTCGTTGCCGATGCGGAAGTAGCCGAGGTCGAGCAGCCGGACCGCCGCCGCGCAGGCGCGCTCCAACGGCATCCCCTCGAGGCCCAGGTCCCGCACGACGAGCTCGCGCGCCTTGGTCAGCGCCTTGCCGAACTCCAGCATCCGGTCGAACTTCTCCGCGTCCCGGCGGGCACGCCAGTCGGGGTGGTAGAGGTACTGGCGCCGGCCCGCGTCGTCCGTGCCGACCGCCTGCAGGTGGCCGTTGTCGTACGGCGTGACCCACACGTCGGTCCAGGCCGGCGGGATCACGAGGTCGCGGACCCGCTGCGCGTCCTCCTCCGGCAGCCGGTCGCCGTGCTGGTCGAGGTAGACGAACCCCTTCCCCGCCCGGCGCCGGGTCCAGCCGGGCTGATCGGGCGACGTCCTACGCAGCCGCACCATGGCGGAGGAGTAGCCGCGCGAGGACCACCACAAACCCGAGGCCGGCCGCGCCGCCGAGCAGCCACGGCCAGGGCAGGTCGTTGCCGGAGTCGCTGTCGGAGTCGCCGTCGGCGGGGTCGCCGTGCGCCGGCTCCGGCGGCTGCGTC
>NZ_DASWVI010000039.1:0-2428 GCF_036401255.1 Nocardioides sp.
CGGCTCGATGCGGTCCGCCGTCAGCGCACACGCGACGGCCATCAGGCCGTCCAGGAGCGCGGGGACGCCCTGGCGGGCGGCCTCGAGGAGGTAGCCCGTGCTCGCGGCGAGGTCGGCGCTGCCCAGGGCCGTGAGCGTCTCGACCGGGTCGGCGGTGCGGTCGCCGGCTCGCGCCAGGGCCTGGTCGATCAGCGCCTCCTTGTGGGCGAGCGTGGCGGCGTCCACGCCGGTGCCGCGGCCGGTGACCTCGCTGGCGGGCAGGCCCAGGCCCGCGGCGACCAGGGCGGCGGCGGGCGTGGTGTTGCCGATCCCCATGTCCCCGCTGAGCAGCAGCTGCGCGCCGGCGGCGATCTCCTCGCGGGCGACGGCGGCGCCGGCCTCGAGCGCGGCGCGGGTCTCCTCGGCGCTCAGCGCGTCCTCCAGGTGGATGGGCCCGGAGGAGCGGCGCACCTTGTAGCGGCGTACGTCGTCGGGGACGCCGTCCAGGTCGTCGTCGACACCCACGTCGAGCACGCGGACCGCGACGCCGTGGGCGGCCGCGAGCGCGCTCACCCCGGCGCGTCCGGCAACGAACGTGCGCACCATCGCGGTGGTGATCGCCGGCGGGAACGCCGAGACGCCGTGCCGCGCCACACCGTGGTCGCCCGCGAAGATCACCAACCGCACGTTGGCGAGCTCGCGGGGCGGCACCTCGCCCTGGGTGGCGGCGACCCAGACCGCGAGGTCGCCGAGCCGTCCGAGGGCGCCCGGCGGGGTGGCGAGGGCGGCCAGGCGCTCGGCGGCGCGGACGGAGACGTCGGTCGAGGGAGCACGCATGGCCGCCAGGCTAGTGGTGGCCCCGACCCGGCCACCCAGCGGTCCACTGCGCCGCGGCCGCGTCGTACGGTGCCGGGGTGGACGGCTGCGAGATCGTGCCGGGCGACCGAGCGGGGACGTTCTTGCTGCGCCTGTCCGGCATGAACCAGTCCTGCGTCGACCTGGCCGACCCGACCCGCCTGGTGTTCGAGTACGTCCAGCGGATGGCGGACGTCCTCGACGCGGCAGCGCCACACGGCGAGCCGCTGCGGGTCGTGCACGTGGGCGGCGCCGGGTTGACCCTCCCGCGCTACGTCGCGGCGACCCGGCCCGGCTCGGCCCAGGTGGTGCTCGAACCGGCGGCCGAGGTCACCGAGCTGGTGCGCCGCGAGCTGCCGCTGCCCGCCCGCAGCGGGATCAAGGTCCGTCCGGCCGACGGCCGCAGCGGGGTCGCCGGGCTGCGCGACGGGTACGCCGAGGTGCTGCTCCTGGACGCCTTCGCGGACGCCCGGGTGCCGGCGGAGCTGGTGACCGTGGAGTTCTTCGACGAGGTCGCACGGGTCATCGACCGGGGCGTCTTCGTGCTGAACCTGACCGACCGCGCTCCGTTCGGGTGGAGCCGCCGGGTGATCGCCGGCGTCCGCCAGGTGTTCGGCTCGGTCGCCCTGACCGCGGAGCCCGCGACGCTCCGGGCCCGGCGGCTCGGCAACCTCGTGGTCGTCGCGTCGCGCGGTCCGCTCCCGGTGGACGTGCTCGGCGCCCGCGCGGTGAGCGCGCCCGCGCCGTACCGGGTCCTCGACGCCCGCCAGGTCAGCGACGGATTCGGGGGCGGGACGCCGTTCACCGACGCCGACACGGCGCCCTCGCCCCCGCCGGACCGCTGATCGGCAGTGCTGGGCGAGCAGCTGGCGCCGACGCGGCGGGTCAGGCGGGCTCCGCCGCGAGCGCGCGGCCGACGTGCAGCGCCTGCTCGGTGGCGCCGCCGTGCAGGAACTCGAACCGCTTGGCGCCGGTGAAGTAGCGGTGCGCCTCGCCGTCGAGGTCGATCCCGACGCCGCCGTGCACGTGGACGGTCGTGTGCGCGAGCCGGTGACCCGCGTCGGCCGCCCACAGCTTGGCGATCGCGACCTCGGTGTCGGCGGGCAGCCCCTCGTCGAGCCGCCACGCTGCCTGCCACAGCGTGAGCCGCTGGCCCAGGACGTCGATGTAGCCATCGGCCAGTCGCTGGGACACCGCCTGGAACGTGCCGATCGGGCGGCCGAACTGCTCACGGGTCTTCGCGTACGCCGACGTCAGGCGCAGCGCCCCCTCGGTGATGCCGAGCTGCTCCGCGCTGGCGGCGAGCAGCAGCAGCTGACGCAGCCGATGGGCGGCGGCGCCGTCCGCCGCGCCGATCAACCGGTCCGGGCCGAGCGCGACGCCGTCGAGCTCGAGGCGGGCCACGGCGTCGCCGTCGGAGAACCGTTGGGCGACCACGCGCACGCCCGCATCGCCCGGCTCGACGACGAACACCCCGACACCGACGGGGGTCTCCGCGGGGACGAGGAACACGTCGGCGTACGGGCCCGCCGGGACGACCGCCTTGCTGCCGGTGAGCCGGTGGCCGTCGCCGTCGGGGGTGGCCGTGGCGGTC
>NZ_DASWVI010000040.1:0-41083 GCF_036401255.1 Nocardioides sp.
CCTGAGAGTGCGCCCTGGCGCACTGCCAGGCACACGCCGCGTCGCAGGCGTGGGACGGCCGTGGCGCCGTAGGCTCTGGCCGTGAGCACCGCACCCCGGCCCGAGCAGGCACCGCCCGGCCTGCGCGTCGGCGACTACACGCTGCTGGCCCGCCTCGGTGAGGGCGGGATGGGTGTGGTCCACCTGGCCCGCCGACCCGACGGCCACCGCGTCGCGCTGAAAGTGCTGCGTCCCCACATCGTGGGCGACGAGGAGGCCCGGCAACGGCTCGACCGCGAGGTCCACTCGCTGTCGCTGGTGCGCAGCAGGTGGGTCGCCGAGATCGTCGACGCCGACCCGTGGGCGCCGGTGCCCTACGTCGCCACCCGCTACGTGCCCGGCCTCTCGCTGCACGACCACGTGCGCGAGGAGGGGCCGATCGACGGCGCCGACCTGCTGTGGTTCGCCGGCTGCCTCGCCGAGGGGCTCGCCGCGGTGCACGAGGCCGGCGTGCTGCACCGCGACGTGAAGCCCTCGAACGTGCTGATGGAGGGGCGTACGCCGATCCTCATCGACTTCGGTCTGGCCCGCGTCGCCGATGACCCCAAGCTCACCCACACCGGCTGGCTGCTGGGCACACCGGGCTACCTGGCGCCCGAGATCCTCTACGGCGACGACGCGACCACGGCCTCCGACGTGCACTCCTGGGCGGCGACCGTGGCGTACGCCGGCACGGGTCACCCGCCGTTCGGCCGCGGGCCCTCGATGGCGATCATGGACCGGGTCCGGCGCGGCCAGTTCGACCTCGACGGGCTGCCGCACGACCTGCGTCAGGTGGTCGCCGCGGCCCTGGCGCCCGACCCGCACGAGCGGCCGACGCTGGAGCAGATCCTCGCCTGGCTGCGTCCGCTGACCACGAGACCGGGCGAGCGGCGTACGCCGCCCCCGACCGCCGCGCCGCACGACCCGTACACGGTGCCGCTCGCTCTGGCCGCGCAGGCGGCCGCCGACGACGCGACCGACGTGTGGCCGGGGCACAACGCCGCCGAGCCGCACACGCTCGCGCTGACGTCGTACGAGTCCGCTGACCACCCCGCCGCACCGGCCCCGGTGCCGTTCGGTGAGCGGGTCCGCCGCGCCGTGCTGCTCGGCGCCGTGGCGCTCGCCGCCGGCGCCGGGTGCGCGGCGTTCCCGTGGGTCACGCTCACGCTCCTGCTGGTCCTGGTCTGGCTGCTGCGCAGCGGATCGCTGGCCGGCTCCGCGCGTGACCTGCGCCGCGAGGCCCGCGGCCGCAAGTGGTACGACGGCGTGCAGCTGCTGTTCGCGGCGCCCTGGCACCTCGTGCAGTCGGTGCCCGGCACGCTGCTGCTCGCGCTGTGGAGCATCGGCCTGGCCGTCGCGGCCGCCCTGGTCTGCTACGCGATCGCCACCGGGATGGCGCTGGCGCTGTTCGTGTGCGGCACCGCGCTGACCGTGTCCTTGTGGCTGGGGCCCGGCGGCTCCCGGGTGCGCCGTCCGGTCTCCCGCGTGGTCAACCCGCTCGCCGCGGACCCCCGTCGCTGGGTGGTCGCCGTGCTGCTCGTGCTGGCCGCGGCCGCGGGACTGGGCTTCCGCGCCGACCTCGCCGGCACCACCTGGACGCCCGCCGACGGCCGGCCGAATGCCGAGATCCCTCGCCCGTGACGAGGTCCCCGTGGCACGATGAGTCCGTGCACCACCAGCAGATCATCATTTGCTAGCGCGTCGAGCTCCTGCCCGACGCGCCGACCTCTCGTCCCCGAGAGGTTTTTTTGTTGTCCGAACCCGAGAGAGAACCGATGGACCTGCACGGCGCCTTCCACGTCTACGACACCACCCTGCGCGACGGCGCCCAGCAGGAGGGACTCAACCTCTCCGTCGCCGACAAGCTCTCGATCGCGCGGCAGCTCGACGGGCTCGGGGTCGGCTACATCGAAGGCGGCTGGCCGGGCGCCAACCCCAAGGACACCGAGTTCTTCCGCCGGGCGGTGGCCGAGCTGGACCTCCAGCACGCGCGGCTCGCGGCGTTCGGCGCGACGCGGCGCGCGGGCGTGAAGGCCGCCGACGACCCGCTGGTCGCAGCGCTGCGCGACAGCGGCGCCAGCGTGGTGACGCTGGTCGCCAAGTCCCACGACCGTCACGTCGAGCTCGCGCTGCGCACCACGCTCGAGGAGAACCTCGCGATGATCCGCGACACCGTGACGCACCTGCGCGAGGAGGGACAGACGGTGTTCCTCGACGCCGAGCACTTCTTCGACGGCTACCGGGCCAACCGCGACTACGCGCTCGAGGTGCTGCGCACGGCGTACGACGCGGGCGCCGAGGTGATCGCGCTGTGCGACACCAACGGCGGGATGCTGCCGGCCTGGGTCGGCGACGTGGTCCACGACGTGCGCGAGAACGCCCAGGTCCGGGTGGGCATCCACTGCCACAACGACACCGGCTGTGCGGTCGCCAACACGCTCGCGGCCGTCGACGCGGGCGCGACCCACGTGCAGGGGACGATCAACGGCTACGGCGAGCGCACCGGCAACGCCGATCTCGTCTCGGTGGTCGCCAACCTCGAGCTCAAGCTCGACCGGCGGGTCCTGCCGCCCGGGCTGCTCACCGAGGCCACCCGGATCGCGCACGCGGTCGCCGAGGTCACGAACTTCCCGCCCGCATCGCGGCAGCCGTACGTCGGCAGCTCGGCGTTCACGCACAAGGCCGGCCTGCACGCCAGCGCGATCAAGGTCGACCCGGACCTCTACCAGCACATGGACCCCGCCGGCGTCGGCAACGACATGCGGCTGCTGGTCTCGGACATGGCCGGGCGGGCCTCGATCGAGCTGAAGGGCCGCGAGCTGGGCTTCGACCTCTCGGGCGATCGCGAGCTGGTCACCCGGATCACCGATCGGGTCAAGCGCCTGGAGAACCGCGGCTACACGTTCGAGGCCGCCGACGCCTCCTTCGAGCTGCTGCTCGCCGAGGAGGTCGAGGGCGTGCGTCCGTCGTACTTCGACGTCGAGTCGTGGCGGGTCATCACCGAGACCCTCGCCCGGCGCAGTGACGACGACGAGGCGGTCTCGGAGGCGACGGTGAAGCTGAAGGCCGGCGGGGTCCGCTACGTGGTCACCGGCGAGGGCAACGGCCCGGTCAACGCGCTCGACCACGCGCTGCGCGAGGCGATCGTGCAGGCCTACCCGCAGGTCGCGAAGTTCGAGCTGATCGACTACAAGGTGCGCATCCTCGACCAGGGTCACGGCACCGACGCGATCACCCGCGTGCTGATCGAGACCAGCGACGGCGAGAGCTCCTGGGTCACCGTCGGGGTCGGCGCCAACGTCATCGAGGCGTCGTGGGGCGCACTCGTCGACGGGCTCACGTTCGGCCTGCGCAAGCACGAGGCATAAGGGCCCGGGCCCAAATCCTTTCGTGCCCACGACCGTGTCGTGGGTAGGGTCGGTGGGTAGGACCGGTGGCGCCGTGCGGCGTCACCAACGACTGCACCGATGAGCACACTCGACGACTCCGACCAGATCCGGCCGGTCCGGGCCGCCCCTGCGCCCGCGCCCGCCCCGGTCGAGCGCGGCCGGCCCCGGGTCCCGGCCGGGGTGCGCCGGGCGGTGACGGAGCTCGCGCTCGTCGGCGCGCTGTTCGGGGTCTACAAGCTCGGCCGCGCGGTCGTGGCCGACGAGGTCGCCGCGGCGGTGGACCACGCCGACCTCGTGCATCGCGCCGAGGCCGCGATCGGGCTGCCGTCGGAGGCCGCGTTGCAGGCCGCGGTGCACTCCGAGCTGCTGCTGCGCGTCGCGAACGTCTACTACACCGGTGTCCACTTCCCGCTGATGATCGCGTTCCTGCTCTGGGGCTACCTGCGACGCTCGGAGCGCGAGTACGCCTGGGCGCGCAACCTGCTGATCCTCCAGACCGGCGCCGCGCTGGTGATCCACCTGGTGTTCCCGCTGGCGCCGCCGCGGATGTTCCCCACCTGGGGCTTCGTCGACACCATGACGATCTACGGCCCGTCGCCCTACGACGGCGCCAGCGGGGCGATGGCCAACCAGTTCGCCGCGATGCCCAGCCTCCACGTGGGCTGGGCGGTGCTGATCGCGTACGTCGTCGTCCGCACCGGCCCGCGGTGGCTGGGTGTCGTCGCGTCGGCGCACGCCGTCGTGACGACCCTCGTCGTGGTCGTCACCGCCAACCACTGGTGGCTCGACGCGTTCGTCGGCGTGGTCCTGCTGGTGTTCGCCGACCTCGTGCTGCGGTGGGCGGGTCGGGGACCGGCGGCGGCGCCGGTGCAGGTGGCGGTCGAGCCCTAGCCCGCTGCGCACCGCCTCCGGTGGGTACGTCGCGTCGGTGACCTCCGATGCCCCCGACCACCTGGTGCGCGTGCGCGGTGCCAGCGAGCACAACCTGCGCCACGTCGACGTCGACCTGCCCCGCGACGCGCTCGTCGTGTTCACCGGGGTCTCGGGGTCGGGGAAGTCGTCGCTCGCGTTCGGCACGTTGTACGCCGAGGCGCAACGCCGCTACTTCGAGTCGGTGGCGCCGTACGCCCGGCGGCTGCTGCAGCAGGTCGGCGCGCCGCACGTCCAGGAGATCACCGGCCTGCCGCCGGCCGTCGCGCTGCAGCAGCGCCGGGCCGCGGCGACATCGCGCTCGACCGTCGGGACGATCACCACGCTGTCCAACCTGCTGCGGATGCTCTACTCCCGGGCCGGCGACCACCCGCCCGGGGCCGACCACCTCGCGGCCGAGGCCTTCTCGCCCAACACCGTGGCCGGTGCCTGCCCGCGCTGCCACGGCCTCGGCGTCGTCCACGACGTCACGGAGGAGCTGCTCGTGCCCGACCCCTCGTTGAGCATCCGCGAGGGCGCGATCGCGGCGTGGCCGGGCGCCTGGCAGGGGGCCAACCTGCGCAGCATCGTGAGCGGGCTCGGCATCGACATCGACCGGCCGTGGCGCAGGCTGCGCAAGAGGGATCGCGACTGGCTGCTGTTCACCGACGAACAGCCCGCGGTGCTGATCAAGCCGGAGCGCGACCGCATCGACTACGGCTACTACGGGACGTTCTGGAGCGCGCGCAAGCACGTCATGCACGTGCTCGCCGACTCCAAGAGCGAGCGGATGCGCGAGCGGGCGCTGCGGTTCGTGGTGGATGCGCCCTGCCCCGACTGCCGCGGCAGCGGACTGCGCCCGGAGGCGCTGGCGGTGACGTACGCCGGCCGCTCGATCGCGGAGGTCAACGCCCTCTCGCTCGCGGACCTCGCGGCGCTGCTCCGGCCCACCGCCGAGCTGCCCGAGGAGGCCCACGAGGTCGCGGTCCGGATCTGCGCCGACCTGGTCGCGCGCCTCGAGGTGCTGCTCGACCTCGGGCTCGGCTACCTGAGCCTGGGCCGCAGCTCCACGACGCTCTCGCCCGGCGAGGCGCAGCGGCTGCGGATCGCCACCCAGCTGCGCTCGGGCCTGTTCGGTGTCGTCTACGTGCTCGACGAGCCGTCCGCGGGCCTGCACCCGGCGGACGCCGAGCCGCTGCTCGAGGTGCTCGACCGACTGTTGGCCTCGGGCAACTCGCTGTTCGTGGTCGAGCACGACCTCGACGTGGTGCGCCGTGCCGACTGGGTCGTCGACATCGGCCCCGGCGCCGGCGAGCGCGGCGGCCGGGTGCTCTACAGCGGGCCCGTTGCGGGGCTCGAGACCGTCGAGGACTCGGCGACCGGCGCCTATCTGTTCGGCCGCGCGCAGCGGCTCGAGCACGAGGTGCGTGAGCCCCAGGGATGGCTGCGGCTCACCGGCGTGACCCGGCACAACCTGCGTGACGTCTCGGCCGACATCCCGCTGTGCGTGCTGACCGCGGTGACCGGCGTCTCGGGCTCGGGGAAGTCGACGCTGGTCAGCCAGGTCCTCGCCGAGGACCCCGAGGCCGCCGAGTCGTTCGACCGGTTGGTCGTCGTCGACCAGCGGCCGATCGGGCGCACCCCGCGCTCCAACCTGGCGACGTACACCGGGCTGTTCGACGCCGTGCGCAGGGTGTTCGCCGCGACCGACGAGGCGCAGGAGCGCGGGTACGGCGCCGGCCGGTTCTCGTTCAACGTCCCCGAGGGTCGCTGCGAGACCTGCCAGGGGGAGGGGTTCGTCGCCGTCGAGCTGATGTTCCTGCCCGGGACCTACGCACCCTGCCCGGCGTGCCACGGCGCCCGCTACGACGACGAGACCCTCGAGGTGACCTACCGCGGCAAGAACGTCGCGGAGGTGCTGGCGCTCTCGGTGGACGAGGCCGCCGGGTTCCTGGCCGACGTGCCCGTGGCCGCCCGGAGCCTCGCGACGCTGCGCGACGTGGGGCTGGGCTATCTGCGCCTCGGCCAGCCCGCGACCGAGCTCAGCGGAGGTGAGGCGCAGCGCATCAAGCTGGCCACCGAGCTCCAGCGCGCGCGGCGCGGCCACGCGCTGTACCTGCTCGACGAGCCGACCTCGGGTCTGCATCCCGCGGACACCGCCCTGCTGCTGCGCCAGCTGCACCGGCTCGTCGACGCCGGCAACACCGTGGTGCTGGTCGAGCACGACCTCGATGCGATCGCCACCGCCGACTGGGTCATCGACCTCGGGCCCGGTGGGGGAGACGCGGGCGGCCGGGTCGTGGCCACCGGGACGCCGGCCGAGGTCGCGCGGACCGAGGGCAGCGCGACCGCGCCGTACCTCGCCCGGCGCCTCGCCCGGTGATCCAGCCGCGCCCTAGCCGGCGTTCGGGCCCACGATCCGTCGGGCCAGGTCGACCCAGCCGGCGTAGACCCGGTCCAGCGGGAACCCGTCGAGCTCGATCTGCTGGTCGAGGATCGGGATCTCCATCGGCGCCAGGAGCGCGGTCGCGAGGATCGGCAGGTCGCCGGTGACTTCGAGCTCGGAGAGCAGGTAGCGCACGTGCATGGCGACCAGGGAGTACGCCGCGGACGACCGGCTGCCCTCCGCCCCGGCGGCCCGGATCAGGTCCGCGTGCAGCAGCGTGGTCTCCAGGCGCGACCACCCGAAGGCGACCAGCCGGTCCCACGGCGGCGCACCGGGCCCCAGCGGCGGCGGCCCGAACATGAGCTGCCGCTGCCACTCCGTCTCGGAGTGGTCGAGGACCGCCGCCATCAGGCCCTCCTTGGAGCCGAACCGCCGGAAGACCGTGCCCTTGCCGACGCCGGCGGCCGCGGCCACCGCGTCCATCGTCACCGCGTGGACGCCGTCGCGCTCGACGAGCTCTCGGGCCGCCGCCAGCAGCGCCTCGCGGTTGCGCGCGGCGTCGCGGCGCTCGGGCGGCGGGCCGGTGAGCAGGGGGAGGACGCGGGGCTCGGACATGACGTCGCACAGCCTAGGGAGAAGCCGATCGGGACGCCCGGGAATACAAAGCGGACCACGGTCCGTTTCGACTCGCATGACCAACACCATCGCTGTCCTCGTCGGCAGCCTCCGCACCGACTCCGTCAACCGCAAGATCGCCGAGATCCTCCGCGACCAGGCCCCCGAGGGTGTGACCGTGGACATCGTCGACGGCCTCGCGGACGTGCCGTTCTACAACGAGGACCTCGACAACCCCTCCGACATCCCCGCGTCCGCCGTCCGCCTGCGTGAGCGGGTCGCCGCCGCCGACCGCGTCCTCGCCGTGACGCCCGAGTACAACGGCACGATGCCCGCCGTGCTCAACAACGCGATCGACTGGCTCTCGCGGCCCTACGGCGCCGGCGCGATGGTCGGCAAGCCTTTCGGCGTGGTCGGCGCGACCCCCACGCCGTACGGCGGCAAGTGGGCGCACGCCGACGCCGTGCGCTCCGCTCGGGTCGCGGGCGCGGTCGTCGTCGAGGACATCACGGTGTCCCAGCCGACCGTGGACGTCGACGTCCTGCACGACGCCGAGGTGCTCGACCGCCTGCACGGCGCGGTCCGTGCCCTCGCGGAGTACGACGCCGCCGGCACCGCTGCCTGAGCCCGCCCTCCAGCGGCTAACGTCGGGTCGTGGCCGAACTCCATGACCTGACCGCACTCGAGCAGGGCGAGCTGGTCCGCCGGCGCGAGGTCTCCCCGCGCGAGCTCGCCGACCACTACCTCGAACGCGCCGACCGTCTCGACACGGTCGGTGCGTTCGTCACGCTCACCCCCGAACGCGCCCGCGACCGGGCCACCTCGCTCGCCGACGAGGCCGAGCAGCACGACTCGCCGCTGTTCGGCGTGCCGACGGCGATCAAGGACCTGAACCTGACCGCGGGGGTGCGCACGACGTTCGGCTCCGCGGCGTTCTCCGACTTCGTGCCCGAGGTGTCCGACAACGTCACGCTGTCGATCGAGGCGGCCGGGATGGTGAGCCTCGGCAAGACCAACACCCCGGAGTTCGGCTCGCCTTGCTACACCGAGCCCGACGTCGCTCCGCCCGCGGTGACGCCCTGGGACCCGACCCGCACCGCCGGCGGATCCTCGGGTGGCGCCGCGGCCGCGGTGGCGGCCGGCCTGGTGCCGGTCGCGCAGGGCTCCGACGGCGGCGGGTCGATCCGGATCCCCGCCTCGTGCTGCGGACTGGTCGGGCTCAAGCCCAGCCGGGGCAGGATCAGCGGATCTCCGATGTACGGCGACGCGGTGGGCCTCGCGACGGCCGGGCCGATCTCCCGCACGGTGCGCGACGCGGCCGCGCTGCTCGACGTGCTCGCCGGGCGGCGGGTGGGTGACCCGTCCTGGGCGCCCCCTCCCTCCGGCACCTTCCTCTCCGCGTGCGACCGTGAGCCCGGCCCGCTGCGGATCGCGCGATTCATCGAGCCCGTCATCGCCGACGTCGAGGTGGACCCGGACTGCGTGCGGGCCTGGGAGGACGCCTCGCGGCTGTTGGAGTCGCTCGGACACGAGGTCGTCGACGTGCCCGTGCCGCTGCCGCGCGAGGCGGTGCCGGTCTTCGAGATCTGCTGGGCGGTGCTCACGGCGCTCTCGGTGGTCCCGCCGGAGCGCCAGCACCAGCTGCGGCCGCTGACCCGGTGGCTCTCGGCCGCCGGGCGCGAGGTCAACGGGCCGGAGTTCGGCCTGGCGATCGGCGCGATGCGCAGGCATGCCGCCGACGCGCTGACCGCGCTGGCGGCGTACGACGCCGTGCTCACCCCGACCCTCGCCACCCCGCCGGTGCTGGTCGGTGCGATGCGCGACGACGACGACCCGGCCGCGGACTTCCGCGCCCAGAAGGAGTTCACGCCGTGGACCTCGGCGTGGAACGTCACCGGAATGCCCGCGATCTCGCTGCCCCTGCACTGGACCGGGGACGGTCTGCCGGTCGGCGTGATGCTCGCGGCCCGGCCGGCCGAGGACGAGCTGCTGCTCTCGCTGGCCGCGCAGGTGGAGGCGGCCGCGCCGTGGGCCGGGCGCACGCCGCCGGGCTGGTGAGGACCGGTGATCAGACGCTCTCGCACCGCGGAGCTCACCGCCGCGGAGCTCGCCGGGATCCGGGCGCTGGTGGACGTGGCGTTCACCGACTTCAGCGACCACGACTGGGCCCACGCGCTCGGCGGCGTGCATGCCCTGGTCCTCGAGGAGGGCCCGGTGCTCGCACACGGGTCCGTCGTGTCGCGGCGGCTGTTCCAGGGCGAGCGGCCGCTGAGCTGCGGCTACGTCGAGGCCGTGGCGGTGCACCCCGACACCCAGCGCCGGGGTCTGGGGTCGGCCGTGATGGCCGCGCTCGAGGACCTCGCGCCGGCGTACGACCTGCTCGCGCTCAGCGCCTCCGAGCGCGGAGTGCCGCTCTACGTCTCCCGCGGGTGGTCGCTGTGGCGCGGACCGTCGTCGGTGCTGACGTCGGACGGTCCGGTGGCGACCCCCGAGGACGACGGGTCGATCTACGTGCTGGCCGGCGCCAGCGGGGTCGACCTGGACGGCCCGATCACCTGCGACTGGCGCCCCGGTGACGTGTGGTGACCCTAGGGTGACTCCATGAGCAGACCGGTGATCGTGGTCGTGGGGGCGGGTCCGGGTGTGAGCGGCTCGGTGGCGCGGGCGTTCGCCCAGGAGGGGTACGACGTCGCGCTGCTCGGCCTCGACGAGGAGCAGCTGCTGCGGCTGGCCGGCGAGCTGGAGGCCCTGGGGGCGACGGTCGGCCACGCCGTCGCCGACCTCACCGACGCCGAGGCCGCCGGCGCGGCGGTCCGCCGCTTCGGCGAGCACACCGGTCGCATCGACGTGCTGCACTTCAACCCCAGCGCGTTCCGCGAGATGGACCCGCTCGAGCTGACCGTGCCCGAGCTGCTCGAGGACGTGACGCTCGGCGTCGGCGCGCTGCTGGTCGCCGTCCAGGCGGCCCGGCCGTTCCTGACGGCCGGCGCCCGGGTGACCGCCACCGGCAGCATGGCCGCCGACCAGCCCTGGCACCGGGCCGCCTCGCTCGGCGTGCAGAAGGCCGGCCTGCGCAACCTCGTGCACAGCCTCGACGCCACCTTGGCCCCCGACGGCATCCGCGCCGTGTCGGTCACCGTGCGCGGCACCCTGGCGCAGGAGGGACCCTTCGCCCCCGACCGGGTCGCCGAGGCCATCCTCGCCGCCGCCCGCCAGGACGAGGCCGAGTGGCGCTCCGAGGTGGCCTACTCCGGCTGACCGGCTCCCGGGGGCGGTCGGTCAGCCCGCGGGCCCCTCCATCAGCTCGAGTCGCGCGGACTGTGCTGCCAGGTAGACCGCGCCGATGACACTGGCCCGGTCGCCGAGACCGGACCGGATCACCGAGGGCGGGAACGGGATCATCGCCTCCGTCAGGTGGGCGGCCCGCGCGATCAGCTGGTCGTTGTCGCCCACTCCGCCGGTGAGGACGACCGCCTCGGGGTCGATGATCGCGCCGATCGAGGCCACCACCGACGCGATCCGCGCGCACTCCTCCTCGACGAGTGCCACGGCCGGCTTCTCGCCGGCCGCAGCTCGACGGAACAGGTCCTCGACCGTCGTCGGCGGCTCCCCGGCCCAGCCCGGGCGCGACCTGGCATCGTGCAGCAGGCTCAGGCCACCAGCCTCGTCATGGGCGCGCGCGTCCACCTTGCGGCGCTTCCCGAACGGAGGGAGGAACGCAACCTCGCCCGCCGCGCCGTGCGCCCCGCGCATGACCCGGCCCTCGTGCACGATGCCGGCGCCGATGCCGGCGCCGACAGCCACCACGGCGAAGGTGCTGAGCTCGCGGGCGACCCCTCGCCACCGCTCGCCCATCGCGGCCAGGTTGACGTTGTTGTCCAGGACCACGGGGACGTGGAAGGCGTCCGCGAACGGCGTGTGGAAGTCGAACGGCTCGAACTGGTCGATGTTCGAGGCATAGCTGACGGTGCGTCCGTCGTGGGACAGGACGCCCGGCACGGAGACGGCGATCGTGTGGAGGGGGATGGCGGCCAGCCGCGAGGAGAGGAGCGTTGACCGGAGCAGCTCGGTCGCCTGGGCGACGATGGCGGGCCCGCCGGGGCGGGCGGTCGGCTGGTGCTGCTCGGCCACCAGCGTCCCGCGCAGGTCGGTGAGGACCACCCGGAGGTTGCTGCCGCCGATGTCGACGGCCGCCAGCGACCCGGCCTCCTCGGGGACCTCGTACAACGTGGCCGACCGCCCCGGCGCGCCGCTCTGCTGACCCACCGCACGCACTAGCCCGCGCTTCTCGAGCTGCTGGATCGCGGCGAAGACCGTCGGCCGGGACAGGCCGCTCGCCGCGGCGAGGAACGGACGCGTCACCGGCTTCTCGTGCTCGAGAAGGAGCCCGAGCACCTGGTCGGTGCTCGATCCGTGTGCTGCAGCGGTCACAAATCTCCCCTGTCGCCCTTGACGCCCTGTCGGCACGCTGAGAATATCCATTCAATAAGCAAGTTGCCTAACAAATGGAGACGTCATGAAGCCCACATCACCCTCCTCGGGCTCGCTCGCCGGCAACATCGCGCCCCGGCCCACGCGACGCGGACTGCTCGTCGGCGGCAGTGCTCTCGGGCTCTCCGGCATGCTCGTCGCCTGCGGGGTCGGCGGCGGGGGTGCGAAGAAGGGCGGCGGTGGCAGCGGCAGCGGCAGCATCCGCGCCCTGTTCATGCAGCAGGCCGGCTACTCCGAGGAGAACATTCAGGAGATGACGGCTGCCTTCATGAAGGCCAACTCGGGCATCAAGGTCACGGCCGACTTCGTCTCGTACGAGGCGCTGCACGACAAGACGGTGGCGGCGGCCCCGGCCGGGACCTACGACGTGGTGCTGATCGACGTGATCTGGCCGGCCGAGTTCGGCACCAAGAACATCGTCGCCGACGTCACGGACCGCTGGCCCGACGAATGGAAGCAACAGATGCTCGGCGGCGCCGTCACGACGCCGCAGTACGACGACAAGTTCTACGGGGTCCCCTGGATCCTCGACACCAAGTACCTCTTCTACAACACCGCCCAGCTCGAGAAGGCCAAGGTGGACCCCGCGCAGCTCGACACGTGGGACGGCGTGCTCACGGCCGCTCGTGCGCTCAAGCAGAGCGGAGTGAAGTACCCGCTGATCTGGTCCTGGCAGCAGGCAGAAGCGCTGATCTGCGACTACACCCAGCTCCTCGGCGCGTTCGGTGGCAGCTTCCTCGACGACGCCGGACAGCCGGCGTTCAACCAGGGCGGCGGCGTCGCAGCCCTGGAGTTCATGAGGCAGACCATCGTCGACGGCCTCACGAACCCGGCGTCGACGCAGTCGCTCGAGGAGGACGTGCGGCGCGTGTTCTCCTCGGGTCAGGCCAGCATCGCCCTGAACTGGACCTACATGTACGGGCTGGCGAACGACCCGAAGGAGAGCCAGATCCCGGGCGACGTCGCCGTCCTGCAGACGCCGAGCGGCCCGGTCGGCCGTCCAGGCGTCAACGGGAGCATGGCGCTCGCGCTCACCGCGACCAGCGAGAACCAGGACGCCGGCTGGAAGTACATCGAGTACCTCACCAGCCAGCCCGTGCAGAACAAGTACGCACTGAGCTCCCTTCCCGTCTGGGAGAGCTCGTACGACGACCCCAAGGTCGTCGAGACGAACCCCGCCGTCGTGCCGCAGGCGAAGAAGCAGCTCGGCGACATGATCCTGAGGCCCCAGGTCGCCAGCTACAACGCGATCTCGCAGGTCCTCCAGGCCGAGATCCAGAAGGCGCTGCTGGGTGACAAGGAGCCTCAGCAGGCCCTCGACGACGCAGCCTCCGAGGCCGCCAAGCTGCTGGAGTCCTGACGGTGAGGTCGACCGTCCGGGAGGCCGACCGGCCCCGGGCACGCCAGGGCACGGGACAGCAGCACGAGGGGCGCTTCGCGCTCCTCCTGCTGCTGCCCGCGGCCGTCGTCGTGTTCGGGGTCGTGATCTGGCCGGTCGTCCGGACCCTGGTGGTCTCGCTGTACGACGTCGACAGCGCGATGCCGGGCTCCTACCCGTTCGTCGGTCTCGACAACTACATCCGAGTGTTCCAGGACGACCGGTTCTACACCGTCCTCGGGCACACGATGTACTTCACCCTGGTGTCGACGTTCCTCGAGCTCGCCCTGGGGATCGCCGTGGCGCTACTGCTCAACTCGCCGTTGCGGGCCCGGTGGCTGTGGCGCAGCATCGTGGTCCTGCCGTGGGCGCTGCCGACGATCGTCAACGGCGCCCTGTGGCGATGGATCTACAACGGCCAGTACGGCGCGCTCAACGGACTCCTGGACACGCTGGGCATCTCGGATACGCCGACACAGTGGCTCGGCGAGCCCTTCCTGGCGCTCAACATGGTGATCATCGCCGACGTCTGGAAGAACACCTCGATCGTCGTGTTCTTCATCCTCGCCGGCCTGCAGACCATCCCCAGCGACCTCTACGAGGCGGCCCGCGTCGACGGCGCGGGTCCCTGGCGGGCGTTCTGGCGACTCACGATCCCGATGTTGGCGCCCTCGATCGCGGTCGTCCTGATCCTGCGCACGATCGAGGCGTTCAAGGTCTTCGACATCATCTACGTGATGACCGGCGGTGGGCCGGCGAGCGGGACGCAGACGATCGCCTTCTACACCTACCTCCAGGCGTTCTCCAACCAGCTCTTCGGGTACGGCGCCGCACTGGCGTACTTGATCGTGCTGGCCGTGTTCGCCCTCGCGATGGCCTATCTCCGGATCCTCAGGCAGAACCAGTTGGCGGGTGTCGAATGAGACCGAGCCGGGCCTACCTGATCTGGATCCACGTGGCGGCGGTCGTCATGGCGCTGGTGGTGCTGGCGCCGTTCGCCTGGTTGGTGATCTCCAGCATCTCGCCGTCCGCGGAGCTGCTGTCACCCCACCCGCACTGGTGGCCGGACCATCTGACCTTCGAGAGATACCGGGCGATCTTCGGCTCCGAAGGCGGGGGAGGCGACGTCGCCGCCAACTTCCGCAGTGCCATGATCAACAGCTTCGTGGTGGCGTCGGTGACGACCGCCGTGTCACTGGTCGTCGGAGTGCTCGGCGGATATGCGTTCGCACGGTTGACGTTCCGGTTCCGGCGCACCTCGCTGTTTGCCTTCCTCGCGATCTACATGCTGCCGCCGATCGCACTCGTGATCCCGCTGTACCTGGCACTGGCCAACCTCGGGTTGCTCGACACCAAGGTCGGCCTCGTCATCACCTACAGCTCGATCGTCACGCCGTTCTGTCTCTGGACGATGAGCAACTACTTCCTCAGCCTGCCTCGAGACCTCGAGGACGCGGCCCGGGTCGACGGTTGCAGCCGGATGGGTGCGCTCGTCTGGGTGATCCTGCCGCTCGCCAGGCCGGGCATCCTGACCACCGGGATGTTCGGGTTCCTGCTGGCCTGGGACGAGTTCCTCTACGCGCTCATCTTCACGTCGACCACGCAGGCCAAGACCATCCCGGTCGCGATCGCCGAGTTCACCGGCAAGCACTCCTCGGACTTCGGACTGATCGCCGCCGGTGGGGTGCTGGCCACCATCCCGCCCGTCCTCCTCGCGTTGGCCTTCCAGCGCTACATCGTGGGAGGCCTGACCTCCGGAGCAGTGAAAGGTTGATCGACATGCGATTCCCCGACGGCATCGAGGCGCAGCCGGAGGTGCTGCGGACGAGCGCGGCGGTGGTGCGCGGCACCCTCGACCACATCGCGCCGCTCGCCGAGGGTGCGGTAGTGGCGCTCGTCGGCATCGGTGCCAGCGAGCACGTGGCGCGGAGCGCGGCGCCGGTGTGGCGCAGTCTCGGCCTCAGGGCGTTCGCGCTCTCCGCCACCGAACTGGCGGGCGCGTCGGGTCCGGTCGCCGACGTCGTGGTGGCGATGAGCGAGTCCGGGCGCAGCTCGGAGACGGTGGCGGCGCTGGAGGCCACGACGGGACGTCGGATCGCGATCACGAACTTCACGGACTCCCCGCTGGCCGCGCTCGTCGACGAGGTCGTCGCGCTCGGAAGTGGACCGGACAGCCCGGTGTACACGACCGGGTACACCGCGACCCTCCAGGCCGTCGGGCTGCTCGGCGAGCACTGGGCAGGATCGGGGACCGACTGGTCCGCGTTGCCGGATCAAGCAGCGCGAGCGGTCGCCGAGGCGAAGCCGGTCATCGATTCGGTCGTGGAACGGTTCGACGAGGCCAGGATCATCGACGTCGTCGGTTCCGGCGCATCGCTCACCACTGCGGGCGAGGGAGCGCTGCTCCTGCGCGAGGCCGCCCGTGCCCTCACCGCGGCCCACGAGACCCACAACTACCTGCATGGGCCGATGGAGCCCCTCGACCCGAGCGTCGCGTGCGTCGTCGTCGGTGCAGGGCGCGAGCTCCGCCTTGCCCGGGAGGTGAGCGACCTCGGCTGCTGCACCCTCTTGGTCACGACCGAGACCGGCGTCGATGCCGACGACCGGCTCGCCCTGATCCGGCTCCCTGAGCCGCCGTCGCCCCTGGCGCGCAGCGTCTTGGAGATCGTTCCGCTACAGCTGCTCGGCTGGAGCCTGGCGAGTCGGCGAGGGTTGCATGCGGACGGCTTCCGCTACGAGCAGGACGACATCAAGCTGGGCAACCGATGACCCGGTCGGTCCATGTCCTGGGCAACGTCCAGCTCGACGTGATCGCCAGTCCGGTCACACGGCTGCCGGTCCCGGGGGGCGACGACGTCATCGACCACATCGCGGTCCGGCCGGCCGGAGCCGCCGGCAACGTGTCGCTCGCCCTGGCGGCGCTTCAGGTGCCGCACCGCCTCTTCGGGGCGGTCGGGGACGACCAAGCCGGGCGTTGGGTCGCCGCGGAGCTGCATCGGGCGGGGCTCGGGGACGACCTGCAGGTGGTCGCTGGCCAGGAGACCGGCATCTCGATCGCGCTCGAGGCGCCCGGTCGCGAGCGGGCCTTCCTCACTGCCCACGGGGTCCTGGCGAGCTACACCCAAGACGACGTCCCAGCCGACGCGACCGCGGCGGACATCCTGCTGTTGACCGGCTACTTCTCGCTGCCTGGGCTCCGGGGACCGGGCGCCATCGATCTCCTCGAACGCGCCCGCACGGACGGCGCGCTCACGGTCTTCGACACCGGCTGGGATCCCGACAACTGGGGGGGAGGCGCCGTGCAGGAGGTTCTCGCCATCCTGCCGTCGGTGGACATCTTCCTGCCGAACGAGCCCGAGGCCCAGGCTCTGACCGGCGAGCCGGATCCGGAGACGGCTGCGGAGACGCTGCAGCGACTCTCCGGCGGTTGGGTCGTCGTCAAGCTCGCCGAGCGCGGGCTGATCGCCCGCGGGCCGCAGGGGGAGCGGCTCCGGCTCGACGCTCCGCCGGTCGTGGCGAAGGACACCACCGGGGCCGGGGACAGCCTGGCCGCCGGGATGCTGGCCGAGCTCGTCGAGCATGACGACATGGCGCGAGCGCTGCGGACCGGTGTACGTGTGGCGTCGACGGTGATCGGACGAGACTCGCTGGCGCGCTACCCCGCTCGCGACGAGCTCCTGCGCGGCGCCGATCAGGTCACCGCCCCCTCTTGATCTCCACCTCGACCTGGACGACCGCAGGCGGCGCGGGCCGTGGGGCGGGGCGACGTCGCGGTCCCCGCGAGATGCCCGGCCCGGCTGGGAGCAGTCGCTGTGAGGGGGGCGCGTGCAGCGCGACCTGAGCCACGGACCGCGGGAGGGGTGGAACGCCGAGCCCCGGCTGTTCGCGCTCGACGTGGATGGAACCTTGCTCAGGAGCGACGGGTCCGTGGCCGACGAGACGCTGACCGCGATCCAGCACGTGCGCTCGCGGGGCGTCGAGGTCGTGCTCGTGACGTCGCGGGGGGCGGCGGCCGTGAGACCTGTGGCGACGCGGCTCGGCATGGGCGCAGCGGATGTGTTCATCTCCGCCCAGGGCGCCCTCACGGGCAGCTGGGCCCAGGGCTCTCGGCTCCTCGTCCAGGACCAGCAGCCCTGTCCGGTCACCCGAGCGCGTGCCGTGGTCGAGGCCGCGGTCACTGCAGGGTTCAGCGTCAGCTGGTTCGCCGGCGAGCACTGGTACGTGAGCCATCTCGACGCCACCATCGAGGAGGAGATCCGTGAGATCGGCGTGGTGCCCGAGGTGAGGCCGCTCCTGGCGGAAGAGCGAGGGCCGGACAAGCTGATGGTGATCGGTGAGCCGGACCGCCTCGAGGTCCTTCGCAATCTCGCGGAGCACCTCCCGTCCGGATTGACGGTCCAGGTCTCGAACCCGAACACCCTTGAGATCACCCGCTCCGGCGTGGACAAGGCAACCGGCCTGGCGCGGTACTGCACCCGCCGTGGCCTCCCACTTCGTGATGTCGTCGCCATCGGTGACGGGCCCAACGACCTCGACATGTTCGCACGCGTGGGCACCAGCATCGCGCCGGCGAACGCCCGCCCCGAGGTCCTGCGTGCGGCGACCCTGCTGACGCGGAGCAACGACGACCACGGCGTCGCCCTCGCGTTGCTCACCTTGGTTCCGTGACGCCGTTCGCGCTGAACCGGGCGGAGGCGGCGGCACTGGACGCGCTCGGTCAGGACAGCTCCGCCGGGCTCCTCCCGACCGCCGATCGCAGGGAGTCGCTCGCGTCCCAGTCGTTGACGTGCATCGCGGCGACGACGGTGCCGCCGGCGACCCAGAACGCGCGGAACACCCGCCCCGGCACGTCACCGTGGAGCACGACGTCGTCGTAGCCGTCCGGGCCGATGCTGCCGACGTACTCCATGCCGAGGTCGTACTGGTCGGTGAAGAAGTACGGCAGGTCGCTCGCCGCGTCCTCGACGTCCGCCATCGTGTGCCCGGCGACCCGGCCCTGGCGGATCGCGTTGTCCCAGTGCTCGACGCGCACCGAGCGGCCGAGCGCGGGGTGGTACGCGCGGGCGACGTCGCCGGCCGCGAGGACGTCGGGGTGCGCGGTCCGCATCCGCTCGTCGACCACGATCCCGTCGTCGACGGCGAGGCCGGCGGCCTCCGCGAGTGCGACGTCCGGGCTCGCGCCGATGCCGACCACCAGCAGGTCGGCGTCGACGTCGGGGGAGCCGTCCAGCGTGAGCCGGGCCCAGCGACCGTCGCCGTCGAAGCCGGTGACCCGCGCGCCGAGACGCAGGTCCACGCCGTGCTCGCGGTGCAGGTCGGCGAACACCGCCCCGATCTCGGGCCCGAGGGCCCGCAGCAGCGGCTGGTCGAGCGCCTCGAGCACGGTGACGTCCGCGCCGGCCGTGCGGGCCGCCGCCGCGACCTCGAGGCCGAGGAAGCCGCCGCCGAGGATCGCGATGCGGCGCCCGGGCGCCAGGGCCGAACGCAGCCGCTCGCTGTCCTCGCGGGTGCGCAGGTAGGCCACCGGGGCGCCGCTCTCGTCGGCCGCCGGCAGGTGCCGGGGGGTGGCGCCGGTCGCGAGCAGCAGCCTCGAGTAGGCCTGGCGCTCGGCGCCGGCGGTGACCGTGCGCGCGCCGGGGTCGATCGCCTCGACGCGGGTCCCGGTGCGGACCTCGACGTCGTGCTCGGCGTACCAGGCGGGCGGGTGCACCAGCAGGCTGTCGGCGTCCTTCTCGCCGGTCAGGTAGCCCTTGGAGAGGCCGGGTCGCTCGTAGGGCAGGTGTGGCTCGGCGGCGTAGAGCACGAGCTCGCCGTCGTACGCCGACTCGCGCAACGTCGCCGCGGCGGTGGCGGCGGCCAGGCCGCCGCCGACGATCACGATCGGTGTGCTCACGGCCGCCCGCCCTGCTCGCGTGCCAGGGACAGGAACTCCGCCCGGGCCGCGGGGTCGCGCAGCGTGCCGCGCAGCGCGGACGTCACGGTGCGGGTGCCCTGGGCGCGGGCGCCGCGCAGGCTCATGCACGTGTGCTCGGCCTCGACGACGACGCCGACGCCGCGGGGCTGCAGGTGTGTGGTGAGGTGGTCGGCCACCTCCGTGGTGAGCCGCTCCTGGGTCTGCGGGCGCCGGGCGACCAGGTCGACCAGCCGCGCGAACTTCGAGAGTCCCAGGATCCGTTCGTCGGGCAGGTAGCCGACGTGAGCGACCCCGACGAACGGCAGCATGTGGTGCTCGCAGACCGAGCGGACCGGGATGTTCGCGACCAGCACGAGCTCGTCGTAGTCCTCGGTGTTGGGGAACGTCGTGAGGTCGACGTCGGGTCCGGTCAGCAGCTCGTGGTACGCCGCGACCAGCCGCCGCGGCGTCTCGACCATCTCGTCGGTGCCGAGGTCGAGGCCGAGGGAGCGCAGCAGCGTCGCGGCGGCCTCCTCGGCGGCCTCGAGGTCGACCTCGGCCCGCGGCGGAGAGACCCGGGGGCGCCAGCGGGCGCGAGCCTCGGTCACGGCGTGACCGATCGGGAGGCTCATCGGATGCTCCAGCCGCGGCCGGCGCGGCCGGTGGCGAGCTGGGCGAGGGCGAGCGCGCCGACGAGCAGGCCGAAGTCGCGCAGCGCGATGTCGTAGTAGTCGCCCATCGAGACCAGGTCGACGATGATGCCGGCCAGCCAGAGCGCCACGACGTACCCGCCCAGGCGCGGCGCGAGCGCGACCAGCACGCCGGCGACGACCTCGATGACGCCGACGAGCAGCATCGCGTCGTGGGCCGAGCCCGGGACGATGTCGTTGATCCAGGGGGCGAGGTAGTCCTCCCAGTCGGTCAGCAGGCCCGCGAACTTGTCGAGGCCGAACGCGATCGGCGCGACCGTGAACACCGTGCGCAGCAGCAGGTAGGCGCGCTGGGCACCGGCGTCGGAGCCGGTCGGGCGGGGTGTCGTGGTCGGAGCGTGGGTGTCGGTCATCGCGATCTCCATCTCTAAAGGATTGTGTTTTAGACGTTAGAGATGCGATCCTTCTTTTGTCAACGGATCACTCTCTTAGAGATAGGGTCGGGTCGTGAGTCAGGACTTCGAAGCCGCGGTCAGCGGGGTCGGCGCACTGGCCGAGCCGGCACGACGCGCGCTCTACCTGTACGCCGCCGGGCAGCCCGAGCCGGTCAGCCGCGAGCAGGCCGCGGCCGCGTGCGAGCTGCCGCTGCACTCGGCGAAGTTCCACCTCGACCGGCTGGTCGAGGAGGGGCTGCTGGAGGTGGAGTACCGCAGGCTCTCGGGCCGGTCCGGGCCGGGCGCCGGCCGCCCGTCGAAGCTCTACCGGCGCTCGGCGCGCGAGGTGTCGGTGTCGTTGCCGGAGCGGCACTACGACCTGGTCGGCGACGTGCTCGCCAGTGCGATCGACGAGTCCGTCCGCACCGGGGCCCCGGTCCAGGACGCGGTCCTGGCCGTCGCCCAGGACCGCGGCCGCGAGCTCGCCGCGGCGAGCGCCCCGGTGCCGGGCAGCGATCTCGAGCGGACCGCGGCGGTGCTGGCCGAGCAGGGCTACGAGCCGCACCGGGACGGCGACACCGTCTGCCTCTCCAACTGCCCCTTCGACCGGCTCGCCCGCGACCACGTCGCGCTGGTGTGCGGGATGAACCTCGGCCTGGTCGGCGGCGTCGTCGACGGCCTGGGGTGCGACTCCGTCGACGCCGTCCTGGAGCCCGAGCCGGGGTTGTGCTGCGTGAAGGTCCGCAGCCGCTGAGGGTCAGTCGTCGCCGACGCCGCGAGCGTGCAGGGCGTCGCCGGTCTCGTGGGCGCGGGCGACGACCCGGATCACGAACGGTGTCAGGTAGGCCCGCGGGTGCCGGCCCAGGCCCCTGGCGCGGGCGGCGTCGCGGGTCTCGAGCGCGAGCGCGATGGTGCCGGGCAGGGCCTGGATCGCCAGGCCGATCGTCAATGCGACCCGGTCGGGGTCGACGCCCACCCGGCGCAGAGGCGCGATCCAGCGCACCATCGCGTCGAGGATCGCGTTGACGGGCGTCGTCGCCGAGACCGCGATGGCCGCCAGCGCCAGGGCGATCAGGTCGAGCAGCGTCTCGACGGCCTTCGCCGGCCCGCTGATCCACCACTGGAGCGCGGCCGCGATCACCGCGACGAGCAGCACCGCCCGCGTGGTGCGAGCCAGCGTCCGCAGCGCGACCCGGCCCAGGAGCGCCAGGGCCACGGCGATAACGAGGAACACGACCGCCGCGCGGGCATCGCGCACCAGCACGATCGTCAGCGACAGCAGGGCGAGGCCGCCGAGCTTCGCCCCGACCGGGAGCCGGTGCAGCACGCTGGTGCCGGGCTGGTAGACGCCGACCAGCAGCGGGTTGCTCACGCCATCACGCTCGCCACGTAGTGGTCGACCGCGGCCTCGGCGGGCCCGTCGTACCTGACCGCGGCGTCGTCGACGACCAGCACGCGGTCGCACCGGCTGGCCAGCTCGAGGTCGTGGGTGACCAGCACCAGCTGCTGGTCCAGGCCGAAGAGCAGGTCCGCCACCCGGCGGGTGTTGGCGAGGTCGAGCAGCGTCGTGGGTTCGTCGGCGACCAGCACGGCGGGCTCGACCGCGAGCACCCCGGCGAGTGCCAGCAGCTGCTTCTGGCCGCCCGAGAGGGCGTGCACGCTGACGTCCGCGTGCTCGGCCAGGCCGTGGCGGGCGAGCACGTCGAGCGCTCGCTGGTGCCGGGTCCGGGCGTCCTTGACCGTGCGTCGCAGCGACAGCTCGACGTCCTCGACGCAGGTCGGCATCACCAGCTGGGCGGCCGGGTCGGTGAAGCAGAAGCCGACCCGGCGCCGGACCTCGCGGCCGTTCCGGGCGACGTCGTGGCCGTCGACCAGCACCCGGCCGGTCGAGGGGAGGACCAGGCCGTTGACCATCCGCGCCAGCGTCGACTTGCCCGATCCGTTCGCGCCGATGATGCCGATGCGCCGCTCGACCAGCTCCAGCGTCGTCGGCTCGAGGACGACCCGGGGCCCGTCCGGGGCCTCGACGGTGAGGCCGGCGGCGTCGAAGACGATCGGCACGGCGCGGTCAGCCGCGGCGCAGGAGGTGGGGGAACGCCTTGTGGACCTCGGCGGCCACGAGCGCGACGACGAGGATCTTCACGATGTCGCCCAGCCAGTACGGCGCGTCCCACGTGAAGGCCGTCTGCCAGGAGATGTCCGCGAACACCTTCATGCCGAAGGCGCCGGCGATGTGGTTGACGACCATGCCGGGGACCGCGCAGAGGAAGACCCAGAGGGCCGCCGTCCGGTGGCCGCGCGCGACGTACTGCACCAGGAGCCCGGTGAGCAGGGCGGCGACCGGGAAGGACCACAGGTAGCCGGCGCTGATGCTGGTGAACGTCCCCAGGCCGGAGCTGTGCTCGGAGAAGACCGGCAGCCCGGCGGCGCCGAGGCCGAGGTAGAGGCTCACGGCGAGGAAGCCGCGCCACGGGCCGAGCAGGGCGCCGGCCAGCATCACGCCGAAGGTCTGGAGGGTGATCGCCACCTGGCCGCCGCCGACCGGGATGCCGCCGATGTAGGCGCACGCCGCGATCAACGCCGCGAAGGCGGCGATCAGGGCGATGTCGGTCGTGCTGGAGCGGCGGCCCGCTGCGGGAGCGTCGGCGGTGGTCGGGGTGTCGGCGGTCTCGGCCATGGTCATTGCTCTTGATCCTTCGGTCACGTACCTGAACGGTGGTCAGGTGAACGGTGTTCAGGTTAAGGTTCGTGACAGGGGCGGTCAACGGGCGTTCGGCCTCCAGGAGACCAGGAGAGGTGTGACATGCGCTACCACCGGGCCGATGTCGTCGACCGGGCGGTCGGGGTGTTGGACGCCTACGGGCTCGCCGACCTGACGATGCGGCGGCTCGGCGCCGAGCTCGGGGTCCAGCCGAGCGCGCTCTACCACCACTTCGCCAACAAGCAGACGCTGCTGGCCGCGGTGGCCGACGAGGTCCTCGCACGGGGCGCCCGCGCACCTCGCCCCGGCCCGTGGGACGACCGGGTCGCCGCGGTCTGTGGCGAGCTGCGCGACGCGATGCTCGCCTACCGCGACGGCGCCGAGCTCGTGGCGACGGCGTACTCCTTCGGGCTGGGCGCGAGCGGGCCGTACGACGAGCTGGTGACCGCGCTCGCGGACGGCGGGCTCGACCCGGTGCTGGTGCCGACCGCGGCGCGCACCCTGTTGCATTTTGTGTTCGGCCACGTGACCGACGAGCAGACCCATCTGCAGGCCGGGTCGGCCGGCGCGATCGACGACCAGCCGCGGGAGGGCTCCGACTTCGCGGTCGGGCTCGGGATCGTGCTCGACGGGATCCGGCTGCGCCAGCGGGTGTCGTAGGCGTCGACCGCGGCTACGGCTCGACGACGGCGCCGTGCTGCTCGGCCAGCAGCACCGCGCCGGTCAGGTCGAGCAGTGTCTTGCTCAGCCGGGCGGTGGTGAGGTCGACGCCGCTCAGGTCGGCGCCACGCAGGTCCGCCTCCGACAGGATCGCCTCGCGCAGCGTCGCCCCACCCAGCCGGGCGCCGCGCAGCGAGGTGCCGGTCAGGTCGCACATCGACAGGTCCGCCTCGCGCAGGTCCAGGTCGGCCAGGTCGAGGCGCGCGAGGACCGTGCCCCGCAGCGAGACCCCCAGCCACTGACCGCCGCGCACCGCCAGCGGCCGCATCGTGCACTGCGCGAACGTCGACCCGGTCAGCTTGCAGCCGTCGAGCATCGCGTCGAAGAAGCTCGAGCGCTGGAAGTCACAGCCCACGAACGCGGTCGCCACGTGGACCGAGGCGTTGAACCGGCAGTTGCGGAACGTGCAGTTCTCGAACGTAGCGCCGTTGGTGCTGGTCTCGGTGAGGTCGACGTCGTCGAACGTGACGCCGACGTACGACGCCGCGCCCAGGTCCTGGCCGTACCAGTCGAGGTGGTGCAGCCGATCGCTCATCGCGACTCCCGCGGCGTCAGCGCCAGCAGCTTGCGTGGCTTGACCGCCGTCGAGAGCCCACCCTCCACCGCGCGCTTCTCGAAGTGCAGGTGGCAGCCGTCGGGCGCGCCGCGGTCGTTGGCCCGGGCGAACATCGTGCCCTTCTTCACGGTGTCGCCGGGGCGCACGTAGACCTTGCGGGTGTGGCCGATGACGAGGTCGAAGCCGAGCTTGCGGCTGCGCAGCAGCACCGGGTTGTCGCCGTACGCCGGGCCGAGGGTGTCGGTGCGGATGGACCGCATCCGGACCGCGGCGTAGAGCGGGGTCCCGCACGGCATCGCGATGTCGAGGCCGTGGTGGAAGCCGCGGTTGTGACGGCAGCGCGGGTCGGGGGAGTAGTAGGGGGCGCGGGTGCAGCCGAAGGGGATCATGATCCGGTGGGCGCCCTTGAACCACGGGGACGTGTAGTGGGTCTTGTCCTTGGTGTAGAACACCCACCGCGGGTCGCGGGCGCTCGCGCTCCCGGCCAGAGTCGGGGCCAGGGTCGCCATCAGGGCGAGGGCGAGAGCGAGGGCGGCGAGGCGTCCGGGGCGCATGGCCTCACGCTAGCGGCCAGGACCGACGCGTGCCGCTCGCGTGCGGCTCGTACCACGCCAGGTCGAGCCGGGCGGCGCGGCAGCGCGCGGGCAGCACGCCCTCGAGCAGCGCGCGGGTCGAGGCCTCGGTGACGTCGGGCGAGAGCAGGTCGAGCGTGAGGTGTGGCGCGACGTCGCCGTACCTGCCCTCGTACGGCGGGTGCTCGGGGAACTCCGCCGCGAGCCGGGCCGTCAGCTTGCGGAACGGCTCGTCCGGCTCGGGCAGCAGGTGGATGATCCCGTCCGCGAACGTGTCCACGCGCTCGAGCACGAAGTCGAACGCCGGCGTCTCGGCCGCGATCGCCGCGATCCGCCGCTCGATGTCGGGGGTGGGCTCGTCGGCGAAGGGCCCCAACGCCGTCACGTGCGCGTGCACGTGGTCGGGGTCGGCGGAGAGGTAGGACGCGTCGTAGTGGATCGTCCGGCCGCGCACGAACTCCTCCAGCTCGGGCACCGGCACCTGGAGCACGGAGTGGCCGGGATACACCCGCACACCGTAGGACAACCGGCCCTGAGGCCGGCGCCTACTCCGGCACGCAGATCTCGCCGCGGACCATGCCGGTCACCGTGCGCGCCAGCAGGAGGACGACCAGGGCGCTGACGGCCACGAGGAAGGTCCAGGCGGCGATGGTGAGGAACCAGCCGCCGACCACGTCGCTCATGACGGTCGTCGCGGTGCTCAGGGCCGCGAGCGGGAACGCGTACGCCCACCAGGACAAGAAGAACGGCAGCTTGCGGAGCCGGTTCGCCTGGGCGGCGAAGAGCAGGGCGAAGAACAGCGCGGAGTAGTACAGGACCCGCGGCACCGGTCCGTCGGCACTCGCCGGGTCGAGGCGTTGGTAGGCCATCGCGGCGACCGCGGGCGGTGCGATGAGCACGGCGAGGGTCGGCAGCAGCCTCGGTGGCACCGGGCGTTCGTGCAGGAACAGCCGCGAGAGCACCACGGCGAGGAGAGGGAGCCAGAACATGACCCCGACGGCGAAGAAGAACCAGGACACGTCCGTGTCGGCGTAGGAGGTGCCGGCCAGGGGGACGACGATCATCCCGACGACGGGGATGAACCAGGCCGGGGTGACGTGGTCGGTCGTGAAGGTCGGACGGTTGATCCACGCGGAGAGCACGTAGAGGGTCAGTGCCAGCTGGCCGGTCGCGCCCACCCACCACAGCCCCTCGGCGAGAGTCGGCACGATGTCCTGACCGGCCGAGGCGACCAGCAGCATCCCGATGGTGGCGGTCGGCACGAACGAGAGCCGCACCGGGTGCGCGAGCTCCTCGCGGACCGCCTGCGGGTGGCGGGCGAGCTTGGCGAGGTAGGCGGCCAGCACGGCCGCGTAGACCGCGAGCGAGAGCCAGAACAGCGCCTCGGCGACCGGTGCCGGGGCGTCCAGGATGTCGGCGGCCCGGGCCCAGGCCAACGACAGCCCGGCGAGACCCATCACGGTGGCGAAGAACGTCACCGGGAAGTGGGCGAGGCGCGGGCCGACGGCCGGGTCGGGCTCGACGTAGGCCGTCGGGGCGCCGCCCCTGTCCGCGGGGCGGTCCTCCGGTGTGCTCGGGGTCCTCATGGAACGACCGTGCCGCGGCCGGCCGGGGCGCGGAAGGGCCGAACTGCCCGGGAGTCGCGTGATCGGCGTCGCCCCGCGCCCCGCTCGTCACATCCAGACGCCGGTGGCGACGAAGATCGCGGCGACCAGGACGCTCGCCGGCACGCAGAGCACGGCGGCCGCGAGGGTGACCAGCGGACGCCGCAACGACGCGGCCAGCACGAGCGCCCCGAGGATCGCGAGGATCCGGGCCTCGCCCAGGTCCGCGCCGGCGTACGACGTCTGCCACAGCTGCAGGGCGTCGCCGAGCAGGAGGGACGCCCCCGTGGCGGTGCCGATGATCGCCGGCCCGGCTGACCCACCCGCCGCCCACGAGCCGGCCGCGCCGAGCGCCGACCCGACGACGACCGCGAGCACCAGCCAGTAGTGGGCGACCGGGGAGGTGACGATGCTCGGGTCGTCGCCGAGCCAGACCACGCCCGCGACGTAGTACGCCTCGACGGCGACCCCGAGCATCAGCACGCCCGCGACGGCCGCCACGGCCGCTCCGGTGCGCAGCACGAGGGTGAGGAACGCGCCGAGCACGAAGGGCGCGATCGCCCAGGCCGCGCAGGAGTTCGCGACCGTGGCCCCCGGCCCGGGGGAATGGAGGTTCCACCACAGGTCTCCGACGCCGAGCAGCACGCCGGCGCCGGCGGCGATCGGGAGCGTTGTCGCCGCGCGCGACCATGGTGAGAGTCCGGTGGAGGGGCTGGACGGGGCGGCGGGGAGTACGGCGGGCGCGGGCATCGTGGTCATGCGTCGAGCCTGGTCGGGACCAGGCCCGCGGCCATCGGCCTCAGGTGCCGATGTGCCGGCCGCAGGTGCCGTCGACCTCCGCCCAAGCGCGTGTTGACTTTCCGAACTGGTGTTTGATAAACTGACGCCACGACTTCATCTCGGGAGTGGCGATGACCGCACAAACTCACCCTTCGCATCGGGTCACGCGCGCCGTCGCCGAGATGTCCCAGAGCCTCGACGCGGTCTCCGACGCGTCGCTGTGGTCCATGGACGTCCACGAGACCGCAGCCACGATCGTCGAGCTCACCCGCGTCGCCGCGAGGGTCACCGAACTGCAGGCCCGCCTGGCCACCCACGCTCGGTCCGTCGGCGTGGCCGAGCAGGTCGGCGCGACCTCGGTGCCGAACTGGTGGGCCCACCAGACCCGCATGGCCAACGCTGCCGCCCACCGCATCGCCAAGCTCGGCGCCGGACTGGACGAGCACCCCCTGGTCCACACGGCCATGAAGAGTGGCGACCTCATGCCCGACCAGGCAGCCGTGATCATCCACGCCGTCGACGAGCTCCCCGATCACGTCGACGCCGCCCTTCGCGAGCGCGCCGAGGCCCACCTCGTCGGCGAAGCAGCCCACTACGACGCCCGAGCACTCGCCAACCTCGGCAGAGGCCTCCTCCACGTCATCGACCCCGAAGCAGCCGACGCCCATGAGGCCAAGCTCCTCGAGCGGGAAGAGCAAGCGGCCGCCGCGAAGACGCGGTTGACCGCCCGCGAAGACCCCGACGGGATCGTCCGCGGCACGTTCGCCCTGCCTGGGGCGCAGTGGCAGATGTGGAAGAAGCAGCTCCTCGCCATCGCCGCCCCCAAGCACCGCGCGGCCGTGGAGGGACACCTCGGCGAACGCAAGCCCGGCCCCCAGCGAATGGGCCTGGCGCTGGCGGAGTGGATCGAGCGCTACCCCGCCGACCGCCTCCCCGACAGCGGCGGAGTGTCAGCCACCGTGGTCGTCACCATCCCCGTAGAGACCCTGCAGGGCGGCCCGAAGCCAGGAGTGCTCGACACCGGCGCCGTCATCTCACCGGGACAGGCCCGCAGGATGGCGTGCGAGGCCGGGATCCTGCCCCTTGTCCTCGGCGGGAAGTCCGAGATCCTCGACGCCGGCCGCACCCGACGCTTCCACTCCAAGACCCAGCGCATCGCGATCGCCCAGCGCGACAAGCACTGCACCGCCGAGGGCTGTGACTGGCCGCCCGGGATGTGTCACATCCACCACGACCCCGCCTGGGCATCAGGAGGACCTACGGACGTCGAGCACGGCCGGCTGCTGTGTCCCCGACACCATGCTCGCGCCCACGACCCGACCTACGCGATGACCAAGCTCCCGGGCGGCAAGGTCGCCTTCACCCGGAGGACGTAAGGCCAGCGATGGTGTTGCGCAGCTGCAGCCGGTTGAGGCAGCTGTGCTGGAACTCCGACCGGTTCAGGTCGTACGCCGCCGCCGCGTCCGCGAGCGGCAAGGCCAGGGCTCAGCCGGCGGCCGCCATCTCGCGACGGAGCTCGGCGAGCTGCTCGCTCAGCTCGGGGTCGTTCATGACCAGCCAGACCAGGCCGCAGTCCTCGGGGCCGTGCGCGCCGGGGTGGCACAGCAGGCAGGCCTCGCCGGGACGGATCGGGCACTTCGGGTCGGGCTTTCCCATGCCTCGACGGTAGGTCGGGGCACTTTCGCCTTTCCAGGGCCGAAGGTCACCTGGTAGGCCCTTCGCCTCTGTGCGGCACGGGCGGTGGCGACGAGCATCGGGACCGTGGCGGGCGAGTCGGCCCGGCCCGAGTCGACGTGACTCCCGCCCGGGTGGAGGTGTCTCTCGTGGTCACGACGATGAAGAATGCGGCGGCGGAGTTCCTGTCGCACAAACGGATCGCCGTCACCGGCGTCTCCCACGCCCCGAAGGGACATGGCGCCAACGCCGTCTACCTGCGGCTGCGCTCGCGCGGCTACGACGTGGTCGCGATCAACCCGAACGCCGACCAGGTCGAGGGCGACACCTGCTACCCGGACCTCAAGTCGGTGCCGGGCGGCGTCGAGGCGGTCGTGATCGCGACGCGCCCGTCGCGAGCGCAGGCCACCATGCACGAGTGCGTCGAGCTGGGCATCAAGGACGTCTGGATGCACCGCGGCCCCGGCGCGGGAAGCGTGTCCGAGGAGGCGGCGGCGTACGGACGCGAGCACGGCCTCACCGTGATCCCCGGCGGCTGCCCGTGCATGTTCGACCCCACCGCCGACGGCGGGCACAAGGCGATGCGCTGGATGTTCGGGCTCACCGGGCACGTGCCGAAGCAGGTCTAGCAGCGCGTGATGGCTGGGGCTCTTGAGAGGGTCCCATCTGGTCCCGTCCGGCGCACGCCTGGTGCGGACAGACGTTCGCGGCCCGGGCCACTGGCGCTCCACGTCCATTCTTGAGATGCTCTCAACGGTTCGCCGACCACCTCTTGAGAGGGGATCAAGAAATGCCGCGAACGCGCGTGACCGACCGGGCGGAGAAGCAGGCCGAGATCCTGGGCGCGGCGGAGGAGCGGCTCCGCGCGGGTGGCTACCCGGCGCTCTCGGTCGCCGCGATCGCGCGCGAGCTCGGCGTCGCACAGAACACGATCTACTGGTACTTCCCGTCCAAGGACCACCTGTTCGTCGCGGCCCTCGAGCGCCTGCTGGGCGACGCCCTCGCCGACAAGCCCCCGGCCTCGTGGCAGCCGACGAGGCGGGTCCTCTGGTTCACCGACCACCTCGCGCCGCTCTGGCCGATGTTCCGCGCCCTGTACGAGAACGAGAGTCGCTCGGAGGCGGTGGCGGCGTTCCTCACCCGGGTCGACGAGGCCGTGAGCGCGATGCTCACCGAGACCTTCCGCGACCTCGTCGCGCCCCGCCAGCTGGCGGCGACCGTCGCGGTCTTCCGCGCCACCGTCGACGGCGTCTTCGCGCGCGGGCTCGAGCCGGCGGCCCGGCGCCTGGTGCTGAGGTACGCCGTGGCGCAGCTCGCCCCCGGTCCCGGGTCTCGGCCGGACTGAGTCACCCGGCCAGCAGGCGCTCGCACTCGGCGACCAGCCGGGCCCGCAGCGGCGCACCGCGCTCCGCGAAGCCACGCTGCGCCTCGACGTACTCCGCCTTGCCCTCGGGCGTCTCGACCCGCACCGGCTCGAACGCGCCGTCGTCGAGGCCGCTGAGGTCGTACGGCGCCGCGCGCATGTCCAGCACCCGGATGTCCCAGGCCAGCTCGAAGCAGTCCGCGACCAGGTCGGAGCTGATCATCGGGGTCAGCCGGAACGCGTGCTTGTAGAGGTCCAGGCCCGCGTGCAGACAACCGGGCTGCTCGTACGCCAGCCGGTCGGCCGCGGTCGGGCGCAGCGTGTTCAGCGGCGCGGCCGCCGGGGTGAAGAACCGGTAGGCGTCGAAGTGCGAGCAGGCGATCCGGTGGGACTCGACGACCGCGTCGGTGCCCGCAGCGCCGAGGCGCAGCGGCCAGGCGGAGTGCCGGGTCTCGCCCTCGGAGAGCCGGTAGACCATCGCCCACTCGTGCAGGCCGAAGCAGCCGAAGCTCGCCGGCCGGTCCGCGGTCGCTCGCAGCAGCCGGAGAAGCGCCTCGAGCAGCGGCCGCTGGGCAGCCACGTGGTCGGCGGTGACCGTGCCGTCGGCGTACCCCTTCAGACCGTCGTACTCCGGCGCATCGGCCAGCGCGACGCCGTATCCCGGATGCCAGCGCCGCAGCTGGGCGGGCCGGTGGGAGTAGTAGGTGAACAGGAAGTCGTGGACCGGGTGCTGTGCGCCCCTGCGTCGTCGCTCCAGGTGCGGCTCGACATAGGGGAGCAGGCGATCGCGGTGGGCCGCCGCCCGCTGCGCCCACTCCTCACGACTCAACCACTCCACGGGTCGAGACTAGGCGTAGGCGACACGGCTCAACCGGCCGCACGCCCCCCCGCGTCGAGGGCGCGCAGCGACGCGCGCGCCGTGATGGTCCCGAGGACGGCGACGATCCCGAGCCCGAGGAAGAGGTTGCGGGCGGCGTCGGTGGTCGAGGGCAGGCCCGCGTTGACGAGGAGGCCGCCGAACGCGGCCCCCACCGTCTGAGCGATGAGGCCGACGGTGGGGATCGCCGCGGCCGCCTTGCCGGCCTCGGTCTCGTCCCGGCTGCTGCTCATCGCGGCGACGGTCAGGTGCGGGAACGCCAGGCCGATCCCGACGCCCGCGACGACCAGGGCGATGCCCCAGCCCGCCACGGTGGTCGAGGACCCGCCGCCCGTGACCTGAACGACGTAGGCGGCCAGCAGCCCGGCAGCGACGAGAGCGGCGCCGCCGCTGATCATCGAGCGCCGCGCCCTCAGGGAGTCGGTGTGAGCGCTGAACAGGCCGGTGAACGACCAGCCCGCGGAGATCGTCGCGCCGAGGAAGCCGGCGGCGAGCGGGGGGAGGCCGGCGATGCGTTGGCCGAACATGGGGGTGAACGCCTCGGTCACCACAGCCACGGTCGTGAGCGCGTTGGCGAGGAAGACCCACCGCAGGCTCGACGATGCGAGGTACGTCGCCGCCGGAAGGATCCTGGCCTCGGTGCCGCGGTCCCACCAGAGGAACGTGATCAGCAGCAGTCCCGAGAGGGCGAGGAGGGTCGCCACCAAGCCCCTGCCGTCGACGATGCCGGCGAGGCTGAGTCCGGCCGTGGCCGCCAGCAGGAGCAGCAGCGAGCCCACCGGAAACGGCTCGACCCGGAGTGCCGAGCCGGCGGTGCGGGGCAGGACCCGGGGCACCCACGTCGCCAGCGCGAACGTCACGACGGCCATGGTCGCGAACGCGCCGCGCCATGCGCCCCACTCGGCGAACAGCCCGCCGACGGCGGGACCGGCGAGGGTTCCGATGCCGAACATGGCGGAGATGACCGCGGAGCCCCGACCCCACAGGCGCTCCGGCAACGCACTGCGCACGAGTGCGAAGGCGAGGCCGGCGAGCAGGCCGCCGCCGAGGCCCTGGAGGGCCCGCCCAACGAGCATCGTGGCGATGTCCGGCGCGAGCGCGCAGATCAGTGAGCCCGCCGCGAAGACGCCCAACCCGACCAGGTAGGCCAGCACGCCCCCTAACCATGCGAGCACGCGGCTCACGAGCGTGGCGGACACCACGCTGCACAGCAGGTACGCCGTCGTCACCCAGGCGTAGACGTCCTGCCCGCCGATGTCGGACACGGTCGAGGGCAGCAGGCTCGCCGTCAGGTAGATGGTCAGCGCCTGGGTCAGGATGCCGCCGGCCAGCACGGTGACCGAGCCGGCGTACGGACGCAGCTCGGCCCAGCCGGAGGGCGGCGCGGGTGGCACGGCGGAGAGGTCGGTGTCGGTGTTCGTCGTCATGGTCGCGACGCTAAAATCTCAAGTCGACTTGAGGTCAAGGAGGAATCGTGGTGGCGCATCCGGACGACGCCCTCTCCGTCGGCGAGGTGTCGCGGCGCACGGGCGTCGCGGCGTCGGCGCTGCACTACTACGAGTCGCTGGGCCTGATCTCCTCGCACCGATCTCCGGGGAACCAGCGGAGATATGCCCGGCACATGGTGCGACGGATCTCGCTGATCCTGGTCGCCAAGCGGCTGGGCATCCCGCTCGCCGACGTCCGCGACGCGTTCGAGCCGCTGCCGCACGACCGGCGACCGACGGCGCACGACTGGCGGCGCGTATCGACCCGGTGGAAACGCACCCTCGAGGAGCGCCGATCCCAGATCGAACGGCTCGAGAAGGAGCTCAACGGGTGCATCGGGTGCGGCTGTCTGTCGATGAAGGCCTGTCGACTGTTGAACCCCGAGGATGCGCTGGCCGACCGTGGTCCCGGCCCGCAACGGCTCTGAGCTGAGCCCGCCCTGACCTGCGGACGGTGGCGTCAGCCCAGGCCGAGCCGTGCGGTGTCGCCCACGTGGACGCTGGCCAGGAACGCCAGCATCGAGTCCTCGTCCCAGCCGGCGTCGCGGGGGTACTGGATCCGCACCACGCCCGCCGGCTCGTCCCCGCGGGTGCGGGTCGCCATCGTCGTGTAGCCGGAGCCGGAGTCGTGGACCCAGAACGTCCGGCCGTCGCGCTCGACCGCGTCACCGGAGGGCGGGTTGGCGTCGAACATGATCACGAGCTTGCCGATGAAGTCGTCGGGATCGTCCGAGGCGGATCCGTCGTCGGGCGCGATCGTGACCGCCTGCGGACGCTGGCCCTGCACCGACCAGCCGCGCGGCGTCAGGTCGAAGGTGTACGGCGTCGCGTCGAACCGCTTCGCGACGAGCTGCACCGTCCCGGGCGCGACCCGGGTCGTCGGTTCGTCCGATCCGCCGGCGTCGCCGACCACGTTGGCGATGCCGACGCCGAGGACGCTCGCGACCGCGAGGCCGGCGAGCCCGGCGCGGAACCGCCGCCGGCGACGGACGCGGGCCGCGCGCCGGGCGCGTGCGAGGTCCTCCTCCGGCGCCGGGATCGGGGCGTCGGCCCGGGCGACCGTGCCGAGCGCCTGCACGATGTCGTGGGTGGGGCTCATGGGGATACCTCCAGCAACAGGTGGTCCGCGGCGCCGAGCACGGCGCGCAGGTGGGCCAGGGCCCGGGCGTTCTGCGACTTCACGGTGCCGGGGGAGCAGCCGAGGACGCGGGCGGTCTCGGCCACGTCGAGGTCGTGCCAGTGCCGCAGCACCACCACGGCGCGCTGCCGCGGCCCCAGCGACGTCAACGCGGCGAGCACGACCGCGCGGACGTCCGGGTCGGCGCCTGGTACGACGGGGTGCGTGGTCAGCGCGTCGGCCGGGTCGGCCGTGGCCGTCTCGCGCCGCCGGTGCGCCCGGCGCGTCTCGTCGATGAACACGTGGGTCAGGCTCCGGCGGGCATAGGCCAGCGCGCTGTCGGCCCGGCGTACCCGACCCCAGGAGAGGTACAGCCGCGTCAGCGTCGTCTGCACCACGTCCTCGGCGAACGCCTCGTCCCCGGCGCACAGCAGCGTCGCCGTCCGCAGCAGGTCGCGGCGGTGGGTCCGGGTGAACTCGACGAACTCGCCGTCGCGGCCGGTGCGGCCGATGTGGTCACTGCGGTCGGTGCGGGGCACGGGCACCCTCCCTTCACCTGGTTGACGGGCGCCGCCGCCACAACGGTTGCATGCAACCTGCGTCGGCCCGGCGCCGGTCAACGGTGCGTGGGAACCAAGCTGCTCGCCGCCCTGGCCCTGGTGGCCGCCGGAGCCGTCGCCTGGTACGCCGCCCCGCCGTCCTCGGACGGGTCCGCCGCGCTGCCGCCCGTCGCGACGCGTGCCTCCGAGCCCCGTGCGCACCCGGTGCCGGGACAGGGGTTCGACCGTGCGGCCCACTCGACCACGGACCCCAGCAGCATCTGGGTGATCGTCAACAAGTCCCACCCGATCGAGCCGTCGGACTTCCGCCCGGCGATCGCGCTGGTGCGCGGCTACCAGGTCGCCGTCCCGGCCGCCGGCCCGCTGGAGGACCTGCTCGCCGCAGCCGACGCCGAGGGACTGGGCCTCAAGATCGCCAGCGCGTTCCGGTCCTACGACTACCAGCTCTCCGTGCACGCCGCCCACGTCGCCGAGCGCGGGCACGTCGCGGCCGACCAGGTGTCGGCTCGCGCCGGCCACAGCGAGCACCAGACCGGCCTGGCCGTCGACCTGGTCACGCCCGCCGACCCGGGGTGTGACTTCGACGCGTGCTTCGCCGACACCCCGGCCGGCCGGTGGCTGGCCCGCGAGTCGTGGCGGTTCGGCTTCGTCGTGCGCTACCGGGCCGGGACCACCGCGGTCACCGGCTACTCACCCGAGCCGTGGCACCTGCGGTTCGTCGGACGCGAGCTCGCCGCCGAGCTGCACCGCAGCGGCGACCCGACCCTGGAGGAGTTCTTCGACGTGTCCGGTGGCGATTACCCCGCGGCGGAGGCCGGTGACGACTAGGTTGCGGGCGTGCATCCTCCGTATGTCCGACGTCACACCCGCTGGGTGGGTCTCGCCTTCGCGTCCCTGCTCCTGCTGACCCCGGCGACGACCGTCGTCACCACCGCCGACGCCGTCGCACCCCCGCAGGAGCGGGCGCCGGCGTACGACGTGACGATCAAGATCACCGAGCACGGCATCCCGCACATCAAGGCGGACACCTTCGCTGGGGTGGCGTACGGCGCCGGGTGGATCACCACCGCCGAGGCGACCTGCAACCTGATGGACACGCTGCTCACCGCGCGCGGCCAGCGCTCGCTGTACGAGGGTCCGGATGCGACGTACAAGGACAACGTCGGCGGCTCCGCCACCAACCTCGAGTGGGACACGCTGGTCACCGACCTGCACGACCGCGGGGTCGTCGAGAAGCTCCTCGCCGACCCGGTCGCCGGCCCGACCGCACGGGCCAAGGCGATGGTCGCGGCCGAGACCGCCGGCATCAACGACTGGCTGCGCGACCACGAGATCACCGATCCCGCGTGCGCGGACGCGGCGTGGATCAAGCCCGACGTCACCACCACCGACGTCTGGTACGCCTTCTACCTCGCCCAGCTGATCTCCTCGACGACCCGACTGCTCCCGCAGATCACGAGCGCGACCCCGCCGCCGGCTGGGGCGAAGCCGGCGCCACGGCCGACCCGCGCCGAGCTGCGCGACGCGCTCGAGCCCGACGACGCGTTCGGCTCGAACGCGACCGCGGTCGGCGGCGAGGCGACCTCCACCCGCCGGGGCATGATCCTCGGCAACCCGCACTTCCCGTGGCTGGGCCGCTACCGCTTCACCCAGATGCACCTGACGGTTCCGGGCAAGATGAACGTCGCCGGGGGAGCGCTGACCGGCTTCCCCGCGATCAACATCGGGTTCAACAAGGACGTCGCGTGGAGCCACACGGTCTCGACCGGCTACCGCTTCACGCCGTACCAGTACACGACCGCGGGCACACCCACCAGCTATCGCACCGCCGACGGCGGCACGGCGGAGCTCGAGCGGCGCGACGTCGAGGTGCAGGTCAGGACCGACGCCGGCACCGAGACCCGCACCCGCACGCTCTGGCGCACCCCGCAGGGGTACGTCCTCTCCGCCCCGAGCCTGTTCATGGGCTGGACCAAGGACAGCTTCTGGGCGTTCCGCGACGCCAACGCCGAGCATCTGCGCACGTTCGACACGTTCTTGTCGATGGGCATGGCCAAGGACGTGCGGAACCTGCTGCGCCGTCAGGACCGGGGCGGCGGCATGCCGTGGGTCAACACGATCGCGGCCGATCGCAGCGGCGACGTCCTGTACGCCGACCACGCGGTCACCCCGCACGTCACCGACGACCTCGCGCAGCGTTGCATGACGGGCGCGGGCCGGCTGATCTTCGGCGTCGCCGGGCTCCCGGGCCTCGACGGCACCCGCGCCAGCACCGACTGCGCCTGGGGCACCGACAAGGACGCCCAGCGCCCGGGCATCCTCGGCCCCTCGCACCTGCCCGAGGTGGTGCGCCGCGACTGGGTGATGAACGCCAACGACTCCTACTGGATGCCCAACGACGAGGTCCGGCTCACCGGCTACCCGCGGATCATCGGGTGCGAGAGCTGCGAGCGCACCATGCGCACCAAGGTCGTGATGGCCTATGTCCGCGACCAGCTCGCGCGGGGCAGGGAGACGCCGCGCACCCTGGCCGGGCACGAGCACGCCAACCGCGTGTACGCCGCCGAGGTGGCCCGGGCCGGTGGCCGGCTCGACCAGGTCTGCGCCGCCACCGGTCTGACCGACGCCTGCCAGGTGCTGCACGACTGGGACGGCCACTCGGACGCGACCTCCAACGCCGGGGCGGCGATCTTCCAGGAGTTCGTCCGTGTCGCCGACCAGCGCGACCTCACCCTGTGGGAGGTGCCGTTCTCGCCGGAGCGGCCGCTGACGACGCCGCGCACGCTGTCGACCGCGCAGCCGGTCGTGGACGCGATGACGGCCGCGATCGAGCTCGTGACCGCGCGCGACCCGGACCTGGCCTCGACCTACGGCGAGCTGCACCGCTCGGGCGACCGCGGCTCCGCGGGCTGGCCGCTCGGCGGCGGGCTCGGCGACCTCTCCGGCGACGCCAACGCCGTCAGCAGCACGCTGGGCGACCCGGTGCTCGACCCGGTCACCCGCGGCTCGTCGTACATCCAGGCGATCGCGTTCCGCGGCCGCGCCCGCGTCCAGGCGCGCACGATCCTCACCTACAGCCAGTACGAGGACCCCGCGTCCCCCTGGTCGGACGACCAGACCGAGATGTTCTCGAAGGAGCGGTGGGTGCGGTTCCCGTGGACGGCCGCGCAGATCCGCGACCAGCTCATCGAGGTCGTGCACCTGGGGCCCTGAGCCCACCTGCGCGCTCGGTAGGCTCGCCGGGTGCGCATCGCAAGGTTCACCACGGGCGAGGACCCGCTGTACGGCGTCGTCACCGGCGAGCTCGACGAGTTCGGGCAGCCGGACCCCGACAGCGTCGTCGTGGCGCTGGCCGGCGACCCGCTGTACGTCGGCGTCAAGCTGCTCGACCAGGAGTACAAGCTCGAGGACGTGCGGCTGCTCGCGCCGGTGCTGCCGCGCAGCAAGGTCGTCGGGATCGGACGCAACTACGCCGCCCACGCGGCCGAGATGGGCAACGACGTCCCGGACGAGCCGCTGATGTTCCTCAAGCCCAACACGAGCGTGATCGGCCCCGGCGACCCGATCTTCTACCCGCCGCAGACGCAGAACCTCCACTACGAGGGCGAGCTCGCGGTCGTGATCGGCCGGATCTGCCGTGACGTCCCTCCCGAGCAGGCCACCGATGTGATCCACGGCTACACGATCGGCAACGACGTGACGGCGCGCGACCTGCAGAAGAAGGACGGGCAGTTCACGCGCGCCAAGGGCTTCGACTCCTTCTGCCCGCTGGGCCCGTGGATCGAGACCGATCTCGACCCGCACGACTTCAGCGAGGGCCGCAGCGTCCAGACGCACCTCAACGGCGACCTCGTGCAGGACGGGTCCACGAAGGACCTGATCTTCGACATCCCGACGCTCGTCGCGCACGTGTCCAGCGTGATGACGCTGCTGCCCGGCGACGTCATCCTCACCGGCACCCCCGAGGGTGTCGGCCCCATGAACGTCGGCGACGAGGTCGAGGTCTCGATCGCCGGACTCGGCACCCTCACGAACCCCGTCAAGGCAAGGTGACACCGCGATGAGCACCCCCGTCCGCGTCCGCATGGCCCCCAGCCCGACCGGGAGCCCGCACGTGGGCCTGGTCCGCACGGCGCTGTTCAACTGGGCGTTCGCGCGGCATCACCACGGCACGTTCGTGTTCCGCATCGAGGACACCGACCGCGAGCGCAGCACCCAGGAGTCCTACGACTCGATCATCGACCTGATGCGGTGGCTCGGCCTGGACTGGGACGAGGGCCCCGAGGTGGGCGGACCGCACGCGCCGTACTTCCAGAGCGAGCGCGGCGACCTCTACCGCGACGCGCTCGCCCGGCTCGCGGAGTCGTCGTACACCTACGACTGCTTCTGCACCAACGAGGAGGTCGAGGCGCGACGCAAGGCGTCCGGCTCCAAGGTGATGGGGTACGACGGGTTCTGCCGTGACCTGTCCGCCGAGCAGCGAGCGGCGTTCGAGGCCGAGGGACGGCGCCCGGTCGTCCGGTTCCGGATGCCCGACGGGGAGATCACCTGGCACGACCTGGTGCGCGGCGACGTCACGTTCGAGAGCCGGTTCGTGCCCGACTACGCGCTCTGCCGCGCCAACGGCGACCCGCTCTACACGCTGGTCAACCCGGTCGACGACGCCTACATGGAGATCACCCACGTGCTGCGCGGCGAGGACCTGCTCTCCAGCACGCCGCGCCAGATCGCGCTCTACGACGCGCTCAAGGAGCTCGGCATCGCAAAGGTGACGCCGGAGTTCGGACACCTCCCGTACGTCATGGGCGAGGGCAACAAGAAGCTCTCCAAGCGCGACCCCGAGGCGCACGCGCTGGCCTACCGGGAGCAGGGCTTCCTGCCCGAGGGCCTGCTCAACTACCTGGCGCTGCTGGGCTGGGCGATCGCCGCCGACCGCGACGTCTTCTCGATGGCGGAGATGGTCGAGGCGTTCGACATCAAGGACGTCAACCCCAACCCGGCCCGCTTCGACCTCAAGAAGGCCGAGGCGATCAACGCCGCGCACATGCGGCTGCTCTCGCTCGACGACATGACCGAGCGGGTGCTGCCGTTCCTCAAGGACGCCGGCGTGCTCTCCGACCCGGTCAACCCCGCCGACACCCAGCTGCTCGAGCTGGCGATGCCCCTGGTCGCCGAGCGGATCAACAAGCTCACCGAGTCCGTGGACATGCTCGGGTTCCTGTTCGTCGACGAGGAGTCGTTCACCCGCGACGAGGCCGACGCCGAGAAGCTGCTCAACGACGACGGGCGCGCCGTCGTACGCCGCTCGCTCGACGCCCTCGAGGGTCTCGGCGAGTGGTCGGCCGGCGCGATCCAGGACGCGCTGCAGGCCGAGCTCGTCGAGGGCATGGGCCTCAAGCCGCGCAACGCGTTCGGCCCGGTGCGCGTCGCCGTGACCGGCCGGCGGGTGTCGCCGCCGCTGTTCGAGTCGATGGAGCTGCTCGGCCGCGACCGCTCGCTGCGTCGCCTCATGTCCGCGCTCGGCTGACGGACCGCTCGTGGAGTACCACCGGTTGCTGCGCGCGGGCCGGCCCGGCTGGGCCTGGCCGCTCCTGGGCTTCGCGGTCCTGGTCGCGGTGTACTTCGTCGGCGTGCAGGTGGCCGCGGTCGCGCTCGTGCTCGTGCTGGTGGCCGGCGGCCTGAGCACCGACGCTGCCTTCGACCGGCTCGACGGTGACGGGACGGTGTTCCCGTCGTACCTCGCGCTGGTCAACCTCAGCTGGGCGATCGCCATCCCCGCGGCCTGGCTGGTGCTCTACGTCGTGCACCGGCGCCGGCCGGGCTGGCTCGCCTCGGTGGTGGGCAGGTTCCGCTGGCGGTGGTTCGCCGCCTGCCTGGGGCTGGCGTTCGCGGCGCTGTTCCTCACGATGGTGGTCAGCGCACTGCTGCCGACCCAGGGGGAGGGGGTGGAGCTCAGCGGCGGCCTGAACGACTTCACCTCCACCACCCGCGACTTCCTGCTCGTGGTGGTGCTGCTGACCCCGTTGCAGGCGGCGGGGGAGGAGTACGCGTTCCGCGGCTACCTGACGCAGGCGGTCGGCAGCATGCTGCCGTGGGAGGCGGTGGCGCGGGTCGCCGCGGTCGTGGTGCCGGCGTTCCTGTTCGCCCTCGCGCACGGGCTCGGCCAGGACGTGCCGGTCTTCTTCGACCGGTTCGCGTTCGGCCTGGTCGCCGGGGCGCTGGTGGTGCTCACCGGCGGCCTGGAGGCCGGCATCGCGATGCACGTGCTCAACAACTTCCTCGCCTTCGGCATGGCGCTGGCGTTCGGCGACATGACCTCGGCGCTCGACCCCACCGGCGGGTCCTGGTGGAGCATCCCGGTGACGCTGACCCAGTCGCTGTCGTTCCTGGTCCTCACCGTGGTGGTCGCGCGCTCGACGGGCCTGGCCACCCGGTCGGGGCCGCCCGAATTGGTGGCGCCGAATGGCCGCGTGTAATGTTCTCCACCGTGCCCGGCCGCTCCGGCGGAGGGGCCGAACACTGGTAAGTCAGTGGGATATGGTGTAATTGGCAGCACGACTGATTCTGGTTCAGTTAGTCTAGGTTCGAGTCCTAGTATCCCAGCGAGATCGCGGTCCGATGGTTCGCCCCCGGCCCGCGATTTTGTGCGAAGACCCAGGTCCGATAAGGTTTCCCGGGTTGCTCGCAGAGCAGGATGAGCAACTGAACATGCCCCGTTCGTCTAGCGGCCAAGGACGCTGGCCTCTCACGCCGGAAGCACGGGTTCGAATCCCGTACGGGGTACCACCCCAGGAGCCCCAGTCCTCACGGACTGGGGCTCCTGCGCGTTCCGGGACCGTTCGCCCAGCCTGTTGACCGGGCGGTCAATCAATCTAGAATGGCAGGCGAACGATCCGCCTTGGTAGA
>NZ_DASWVI010000041.1:0-3541 GCF_036401255.1 Nocardioides sp.
GCCTCGGCGTCGGTCTGGAACCGCGACAGCGCCTTGAGTACGACGGGGAAGCCGCTCATCCGCTCGGCGAACGTGCTCAGGTGCTGGGTGACCAGCAGCGTCGTCGGCACCAGCACCGCGACCTGCTTGCCGTCCTGGACCGCCTTGAACGCAGCACGCACGGCGATCTCGGTCTTGCCGTAGCCGACGTCGCCGCAGACCAGCCGGTCCATGGGGACCGTCCGCATCATGTCGCCCTTGACCTCGTCGACCGTGCTCAACTGGTCGGGGGTCTCCTGGAACGGGAACGCGTCCTCGAGCTCGCGCTGCCAGGGCGTGTCCGGCCCGAAGGCGTGGCCCTTGGTCGCCTGGCGCGCGGCGTAGAGCTTGATGAGCTCGGCCGCGATCTCGCGGACCGCCTTGCGTGCCCGGTTCTTGCGCTTGGTCCAGTCGCCGCCGCCGAGCCGGTCGAGCGACGGCTGCTCGCCGCCGACGTAGCGGGTGACCTGGTCGAGGGCGTCAGCGGGCACGTACAGCCGGTCCGGCGGGCCGCTCACCCCACCGGATCCGCGCCGTGACGCGCCGTACTCGAGCACGAGGTACTCGCGCACCGCTCCGCCGACCTCGCGCTGCTTCATCTCCACGAAGCGGCCGACGCCATGCTGCTCGTGCACGACGTAGTCGCCGGCGCGCAGCTCGAGCGGGTCGATCTGGCGCTTGCGGCGCGCGGGCAATCTCTTGCGCATGTCGCGCGTCGAGGCAACTGATGAGGAGAGGTCCTCGCCGGTGAGCAGCACGAGGCGGTTGGCGTCGTCGACGAACCCGTGGTCGATCGCGCCGCAGGTGATCGTCACGACGCTGTCGGTGAGCTCGTCGGCGGCGCCGACGTCGTCGACGACCCGCGCGGGGACGTCGTGCTCGCCGAGCACCTCCGCCATGCGCTGCGCCGGACCGTGGCCGGTGTGCAGCACGACGACCCGGTGGCCCGAGCGGCGCCAGCGCTCGATGTCGGCGATCGCGCGCTCCATCTCGCCGCGGTAGGCGTCGACCGACGTGGCCGAGACGGTGCGCGTCGGCACCGCGCCGGCGATCACGTCGGGATCGGTCTCGCCCTCGGTCTCGATGCCGAACGGGCTGACCGTCCACCAGGGCAGGCCCCGGTCGAGGGAGTGCTCGCGGACGTCGGCGATCGAGCGGTACGACGCCGCGCCCATGCCCAACATCAGGGTGTCGATCGGTGCGGTGCCGCCACCGGCGGCCGCGGCCCAGCTGGCGCCCAGGAACTCCTCGCTCGTCGCGACGAGGTCGTGCGCCCGGCTGCGCGCGCGCTCGGGGTCGAGGACCAGCACGTGGGTGTCCGCGGGCATCAGGTCGACGAGCAGCTCCATGTCGTCGACGAGCACGGGCGCCAGTGACTCCATGCCTTCGACGGCGATGCCGGCGGCGATCTTGTCGGTCAGCTCGAGCAGCTGCGGGTGCTGCCGCCCGAGCTCGGCCGCCCGCGCCCGCACCTCGTCGGTGAGCAGCAGCTCGCGGCACGGCGGCGCCCACAGCCGCTCGACCTTCTCCAGGGTGCGCTGGTCGGCGACCGAGAACGACCGGATCTCCTCGACGTCGTCGCCCCACAGCTCCACGCGGAGCGGGTGCTCCTCGGTCGGCGGGAACACGTCGACGATGCCGCCGCGCACCGCGAACTCGCCGCGCTTCTCGACCAGGTCGACGCGCGAGTACGCCGCGCCCGCGAGCCGGCGTACGAGGTCGTCGAGGGGCGCGGTGTCGCCGGGCGCCAGCTCGACCGGCTCGAGGTCGCCGAGTCCCTGCACCTGGGGCTGCAGCACCGAGCGCACCGGCGCCACCACGACCCTCACCGGGCCGTTCGAGGCGTCCTGGCCGGGGTGGCTGAGCCGGCGCAGCACCGCGAGCCGACGGCCGACGGTGTCGCTGCGCGGGCTCAGGCGCTCGTGGGGCAGCGTCTCCCAGCTCGGGTAGTAGGCGACCAGGGCCGGGTCGACCAGGTCGCCGAGCGCCTCGACGAGGTCCTCGGCCTCCCGGGCCGTGGCGGTCACGGCGAGCACCGAGCGCCCCTCGCGGACCAGGCCCGCGACGACGAAGGGCCGCATCGCCGGCGGGCCGGTCAGGTCGAGCGCGGGCACGGCGCCACCACGCGCGTCGGTCATCGCCGCGGCGAGCGTGGGGTCGGCGAGGACGGCCTCGGCCAGGCCGGAGAGGTGCACAGAGTCTCCAGATGGGGGGCGGACAGCACGAGCGCCCCCCATCACCAGGCGACAGGGGGTCGCCTGCAGTCTAGGCCGCTCCTCCGGGGAGACCCCGTCCGCACTTACTACACATGTATTAAGTGCGCGGGAGACGTGGTTGTGGAGAGCGCCGCGACCCGCCTCGCCGGATGGGCAATCCTCAAGACATGCCATCGCCATTCCTGCGGCCCGACTCACGCGCGTTCGGCCACATGCTGACCGACGCCGCGATCCGGGTCCTCTCGGAGGCGGGGGCGACGGCCTTCAGCTCGCGAGCGATGGCGGCGATGCTGGGGATCACCCCGTCGGCCCTCTCACAGCGAGCCGACAGGAGCGAGGTCCTTCGCATGGTCTTCGTCTTCTTCGCAGATCGGTGGGAGGAATGGACGCACGACCTCGATCCGTCATCGACACCGGCGCGACTCCCGGAGACGGTGGACGAGGTGCTCGGCGTCCGGGCCTGGCACGCCCTCGACGAGCTCGCCCGTGGTGAGCTGGCTCAGGGGAACGACGTCCCCGCGGCGGTTCTCGCTCTGGCCCGGGAACGCGAGAGCGAGCTGGTTGCGAGGCGTCTCACCCGGCTCCTCGGGGCTCGCCCTGCCGACGCCGACCTGGCCGTGGTGTTGGCGCTCGTCGGCGGGCTGCGGCGAGAGGTGACCACCACTCCCGATCCGTCGATCTCGATCGCGATGGCGACGAGGCTCTTGACAGACCACGTCGCGTCCTTGGCCGGCCGGACCTCTCAGTCCGTGCGCTCGGCGTAAGCGGAGGCGGCGGCGTAGACCGCGTCGACGTAGGACTGGGCGTGGTTGTAGGAGAACACCGCGTCGGCCCAGCCCTGGCCCGACTCGAGGTCGTGGCCGTCGGCGCACAGATAGCGCACCGCGGCGTAGGCCGCGTCGTCGAGGTCGTTGGGATCGGCGGTCCCGTCCCCGTCGCCGTCGGCGCCCCATGCCGCCCACGTCGAGGGGATGAACTGCAGCGGGCCGACCGCGTGGTCCCAGGCCGGGTCGCCGTGCCACGCTCTGGACTGCGGGGTGGCCGGGATCGCGGCGACCTGGCCGCGCCCGTCGAGCGCCGGGCCGAGGATCGGGGTCGAGGAGTGGCCGTCCTCGCCGAGCGTGCGCCCGTCGATGGTGCCGTGGTGGGACTCCACCCAGCCGATCCCGGCCAGTGTCGTCCAGCCGACGTCGCAGCCCGCGGGCTCCGCCAGCTGGGCGTTGGCGTAGGCGCGCACGGCCGGGCCCGGGATGCCGGCCCTGGCCGCGGTCCGCGCGACCCACCGCGGGTCGACCCGGGCCGGGACC
>NZ_DASWVI010000042.1:0-7267 GCF_036401255.1 Nocardioides sp.
GGCGACGACGTCGCGCGGCGCCGGCGGGACCAGCACCGCGCTGCTCGCCTGACCTCGGTCCAGGCCGGTGACGATCGCCGACGCCCGTGCGGCGCCCGCCAGCCGCAGGCCGAGGGGCTCGCCGACCACCACGCCGCGCAGCCGCTCGTCGTCGATCGTGGTCTCCCGGGTGGTGAGCAGTCCTCGGCGCAGGTGCCACGCCCCGCCGCGCGCGGGGCCGGTGTGGCTCAGCCGGAAGCCCCAGTTCGTGACGACGTACCCACCGATCGAGAGCAGCGTCACGACGACGAGCAGCGCGACCAGGACGAGGGGCACGGCGACCCAGAGCGACCAGGCGCCGGCGCCGTCGGAGAGCTCGGCGGTGTCCACGTGGACACCACCGAGTGTGTCGACGACCTGGCTGCCGAGCCCGAGCACACCGGCCGCGATGACCAGCCCGGAGCTGGTGAACGGCGCGTAGCGCACCCAGGCGGGATCGAGCTCGAGCACGGCCGCCGCGGCCAGCTCCGACGTGCCGGTGTCGCCGCTGAGCAGCTCGGCGCGCAGCCGGCGGGCGCGCTCGGCGGGCAGGCCGTCGAGGTCGAGCCGGTCGTCCTCGTCCGAGGAGGCCGTCCCGGTGCCGATCCGCACCGAGGTCAGGCCGAGCAGCCGGTGGACCGGTGGCGCGGTGATGTCGACGGTCCGCACGCGGTCCACCGGGGTCGAGAGCACGTGCCGGTTCACCAGGCCCCGGCGCAGCTCCACCCGCCCCTGCGCGATGCGATAGGACGTGGTCACGTAGCGCAGCACCCCGAGCCCGACCGGCACGCCCACCCCGGCCAGCTGCCACCACGCGCCGGAGCCCCCGGACGCCGTACCCGCCACGAAGACGCCGAGCAGCACCGGCAGGAACCGGGCCAGCTCCTTGACCGGGTAGACCAGCAGCATCCGTGGGTCGAGGCGCTGCCAGCCGTCGAGCCCGGGGGCAGGGGTGGGGGCGAGGGTCACGTGGCGTCGCCCGGGACGCTGTCGGCCATCAGGGTCAGCTCGTCGACCAGGGCGAGCGCGCGGTCGCGCTCGAGCCCCGCGATCTCCAGCGCGCCGGCGGCCGACGCGGTCGTCACCGTCACGGTCGCGAGCCCGAACAGCCGGGCGATCGCGCCCTCGGCGTGGTCGACGGTCTGGATGCGCGACATCGGGGCGATCCGACGCTCCCGCGCCCACCACCCGGTCTGGGTGTAGACGGCGGTGCCGGTGACCTCCCAGCGGTGCACGCGATAGCGCCACTGCGGCATGACCACGGCGTACGCCGCCGCGGCCAGCGCCACCGGAGCCAGCGCCCACCACGGGATCGGCAGCCAGTCGGCGATCGGCCCGGCGACGAGCAGCGCCAGCACGACGGCGGCGCCCTCGAGGGCGGCTCCCACGCCCCACATCAGCCGGGCCCGCGGGCTGACCCGCTGGCTCGGCTCGCGCAGCGTGGGGACGGTGGGAGCGGCCATGCCCCCGAAACTAGCGGTCGCGAGGGGACCGCGCTCAGGCGGTCGCGGGCTTGGTCGCGCGCACGATCGCCGCGTGCATGCCGTCGGCAGCCGCGTGGGTGAACTCCACCTCCGCGTCGACGAATCCGGCGGCGGCCAGCCCGTCGAGGTACTCGCGGCGCGACAGGGCTCCGGCGACGCAGCCGACGTAGGAGCCGCGCTCGGCCCGGTCGGCAGGAGTGAGGTGGTCCTCGGCCACGACGTCGGAGATGCCGATCCGCCCGCCGGGGGTGAGCACGCGGTACATCTCGGCGAGCACGGCCGGCTTGTCGACCGACAGGTTGATCACGCAGTTGGAGATCACCACGTCGACCGCGGCGTCGGGCAGCGGGACGTCCTCGATCGTGCCCTTGAGGAACTCGACGTTGGTCGCGCCCGCGGTCGCCGCGTTGGCACGGGCCAGCTCGAGCATCTCGTCGGTCATGTCGACGCCGTAGGCGAATCCGGTCTCGCCGACCCGACGGGCCGAGAGCAGCACGTCGATACCGCCGCCGGAGCCGAGGTCGAGAACCCGCTCGCCCGGGCGGAGGGCTGCGACCGCGGTGGGGTTGCCGCAGCCGAGGCTCGCGGCGAGCGCCTCGGCCGGGAGGTCGCCCTGCTGGGCGGCGTCGTAGAGGCCGGCGCCGAAGGTGTCGTCGATCGTCCCCGTGGTGCCGCCGCAGCAGGAGTCGCCGCAGCCGTCGTCGACCACCTGCAGGCCGTCGTTGAGCTGGGCGCTGACCCGGTCGTTGACCTCGACGTTGGTCGCGCCGGCGCGGACCGCGGTGGCGGCCTCGGCGTAGCGGGCTCGGACCTGCTCGCGCAGCTCGTCGGTCGTGGACATGGGCGTCACTCCTTCACATTGATGAACGTCGATATATGCGAGAGCATACCCATCCATCGACGTTTGTCAATGAGTGGGAGTAGGATCGACCGCATGGCGACCTCGATCCCGCTGACCGACGTGACGCCCTGCTGCGCGCCGCTCACCGACGGTGAGCTCGCGCCCGAGGAGGCGGAGCAGCTGGCGCGCCAGTTCAAGGCGCTCGGCGACCCGACCCGGGTGCGGCTGCTGTCGATGATCGCCACCCGGGCCGGCCGCGAGGCGTGCGTGTGCGACCTGATCGAGCCGGTCGGGCTGTCCCAGCCGACCGTGTCGCACCACATGAAGCAGCTCGTCGACGCGGGCCTGGTCACCCGCGAGCAGCGGGGCAGGTGGGCCTACTACCGGGTCGTCGACGCCACGCTCGCCTCCCTCAGCGCGGCCCTGCGCCCCATCCCTTGAGGTCGAGTCGGCGCTACTGCAGGTCCAGAAGGGCTCGAGTCGGCGCTACTGCAGTGCGAACTCGCCCCGAGATCGAGGCCCGGACCTGCATTGGCGCCGAGTCGGCACCCTGAGGGCCTGCATTGGCGCCGAGTCGGCACCCTGAGAGCCTGCATTGGCGCCGAGTCGGCACGGTCGACGTCGTGGGTCAGTCCTTGAGCTCGCAGATGACCGCGCCGTTGCCGACGGTCTGGCCGACCTCGGCGGCGAGGTCGGTGACCGTGCCCGCCTTGTGCGCCTTGAGCGGCTGCTCCATCTTCATCGCCTCGATGACGACCACCGTGTCGCCCTCGGCGACCTGCTGACCCTCTTCGACGACGACCTTGACGATCGTGCCCTGCATCGGGCTGGTGACCGCGTCGCCGCTGGCCGCCGCGCCGGACTTCTTGCCCGCGGCGCGCGCGGGCTTCTTCGCCGACCCGCCCCCGCCGACCGCGAGCCCGCCCAGACCGCCGGGAAGGACGACCTCGACGCGCTTGCCGCCGACCTCGACGACGACCGCCTGCCGCTCCTCGCGCTCGGCGGCCTCGGCCACCTCGCCGTCGTACGGCGTGATCTGGTTGTCGAAGTCGGTCTCGATCCACTGCGTGTAGACGTCGAACTTCTCGCCGTCGCCGATGAACGCGGGGTCGGAGACGACCGCGCGGTGGAACGGGATGACCGTGGGCATGCCGTCGACGACGAACTCGTCGAGCGCGCGCCGGGAGCGCTCGAGGGCCTGGGTGCGGTCGCGCCCGGTGACGATCAGCTTGGCGATCAGCGAGTCGAACGAGCCGGGGATGGTCTCGCCGTTCTCGTAGCCGCCGTCGAGGCGGACGCCCGGACCGCTGGGCGGGCTCCAGGCCGAGAGGGTGCCCGGCGCCGGCATGAAGTTGCGGCCGCCGTCCTCGGCGTTGATGCGGAACTCGATCGAGTGGCCGCGGATCTCCGGATCGTCGTACCCGAGCTCCTCGCCCGCGGCGATCCGGAACATCTCGCGGACCAAGTCGATGCCGGTGACCTCCTCGGACACGCAGTGCTCGACCTGGAGCCGGGTGTTGACCTCGAGGAACGAGATCGTGCCGTCCTGGGCCACCAGGAACTCGCAGGTGCCGGCGCCGTAGTAGCCGGCCTCGCGCAGGATCCGCTTCGAGGACTCGTAGAGCTCGCTCAGCTGCTCCTGGGTGAGGTACGGCGCGGGCGCCTCCTCGACCAGCTTCTGGTTGCGACGCTGGAGCGAGCAGTCGCGGGTGGAGACGACCACGACGTTGCCGTGCTGGTCGGCGAGGCACTGGGTCTCGACGTGCCGGGGCTTGTCGAGGAACTTCTCGACCAGGCACTCGCCACGGCCGAACGCCGTGACCGCCTCGCGCACCGCGGACTCGTAGGCGTCCGGGATCTCCTCGATCGTGCGCGCGACCTTGAGGCCGCGGCCGCCGCCACCGAAGACCGCCTTGATGGCGACCGGCAGCCCGTTGGCCTTCGCGAACTCGACGACCTCGTCGGCGTCCTTGACCGGGTCCTTGGTGCCCGGCGCCAGCGGGGCGTTCGCCTTGTCGGCGATGTGCTTGGCCTTGGCCTTGTCGCCGAGCGCCTCGATCGCCGCCGGCGGCGGCCCGATCCAGATCAGACCGGCGTCCATCACGGCCTGGGCGAAGTCGGCGTTCTCCGCGAGGAAGCCGTAGCCCGGGTGCACGGAGTCCGCGCCGGACCGCTTCGCCACGTCGACGATCTTGGCGATGTCGAGGTAGGAGTCGGCCGGCGTGGCGCCGCCCAGCGAGTACGCCTCGTCGGCGAGCCGGACGAAGAGGGCGTCCCGGTCCGGGTCGGCGTACACCGCGACCGAGCCGATCCCGGCATCCTTGCAGGCGCGGATCACGCGCACCGCGATCTCCCCGCGGTTGGCGACGAGGACCTTCTCCAGCGGCTTCGGCTCCGGCATGTGTCTCCTGCTCTCGGCTTGATCTCCGCGGGGCAGGCTACCGTCCGAGACGCTTCTGGGGTTGTGGCACATGTCGCACCGGTGCCCCGGTGAGACGTCAGCCCACCGCGGGTACGTCCACGAGTCGGCCGTGCTGGAGCCGCACTCGTCGGTCGCGTCCACGGCGGCCGCGGCGTACGACGAGCTCCTCCCCGCCGGGCAGCCGCCCGACCAGGTGGGTCCAGAAGACGTTCGCCGGCACGCGCAGGGCCGGATACCACGGCGGGCGGGCCGGCAGTCCGAGCTCGCGCATGCCGCGCCGGCCGTTGAGGAAGGTGGCGGTGCTCAGTCCGACCTCGCGGGCGAGCACGCCGCGCCAGCGCGGTCCGGGGACGTCGGCCTGGCTGTCGACCAGGGCCCGGGCGAGCATCCGGCTGTTGTCGTCCGGCCCGGGGTCGAAGGAGAGCAGGTGGTAGATGATCCGGCGTCCCGCCTGCTCGGTGTGCGGCAGCCAGTGGTCGTCCACGCCCATCAGCCAGCCGATGTAGCTCCAGAGGTGCATGATCGCCGCCGAGTCGCGGCGGCTGATCCGCAACCCCAGCAGCCGGGCCTGCAGCAGCGGGGTGGTGCTGAACACCGCGAGCGTGCTCGCCTGGTCGTACTGGTTGATCGGCGTCCCGCGCAGCGTCCAGTCCCAGGTCGGGTCGTGCTCGAGCTGGTAGTTCACGAACGCGTGCATCACCCGCACGTGCACCGACAACCGCCAGCCCTCCGCCTCCCGGCGCAGCCCGCCGTCCTCGATGCAGGCGAGGAACCACCGGCTCGTCTCCGCCGTACGCCGGGCCGCGCCGCTGCCCAGCAGCCGGCCGGAGCGCACCAGCGGCTCGAGGGCGGCGGCGGAGCGGTAGCCGCCCAGGAGTGAGCCCCAGGTGAGGAGGTCGAAGCCGTCCCACCCGATCTTCTGCATGGCGCGCGCGCCTCGGTCCAGCAGGGCGTCGTCGACCCAGTCCGGCCGCGACTCGACCAGCTCGAAGAAGTCGCGCAGCGCCGCCGGCGCGTCCGGCACGGTCTCGATGCCGTGCTCGAGGGCCTGCCGGAGCTGCGGCATCGTCACGCTGTGCTCCTCGCGCACCGCACGGACGAGGTCGTGCGCGGCCTCGTCGCGACGTAGCAGCCCCGCTCGCAGCCGGTCGAGCTCCTCGCGGGTGGGCTCCGCGTCGCGGCCGGTCACCAGACGCAGCGGCCAGGTGACGCGGCGGGACCACTCGGGGTCGGCGCCGAAGCGGGTGGGGGTGGCGACGGATTCGACGGTCGCATTGCGGAGGACATCGGCCATGGCTCCCACGGTAAAGTGAGCAAATGCTCATGTTCTACTCGCGTTCCGGAGACCGCTGATGGGGGGCCGCCGCAGCCCGGCCCAGGACCGCTCCCGCGCGATGGTGGACCGGCTGCTCCAAGCCACGACCCGCGTGCTCGCCGAGCGGGGGTACGCCGGCCTGAGCACCAACCGCGTCGCCGCCGCGGCCGGGGTGAGCGTGGGCTCGCTCTACCGCTACTTCGACGACAAGGACGACCTGGTGCGCGAGCTGCGGGTCCGCAGCACCGCCGACATCCTCGGCGACCTCACCGCCGCGATGTCGGCGGCGGTGGCGCTCCCGACCCGCGATGCGATCCACCAGGTGCTGGCGACCCTGGTGGCGGCACTGCAGCGGCACCGACCACTCACGTCCGCGCTCGTCAACGAGGTGCCGCTCGGCGCCCAGAGCAACGTGCTGCCCGAGGTGGAGCAGCAGCTCGCCCAGTTCACCCGGATGTTCGTCGCGGTGCATGCGCCGCACCTGGCGCCGGCCGAGGCCGAGGCGCGCATCTACCTGGCGCTGGGCGTCGCCCTCAGCACCTGCCTGCGGATCGCGCTCGAGCCTCCCGCCGGCGTCGACGAGGGGCGCCTCGTCGACCTCGCGGCCGACCTGCTGCACGCCGGCCTCGTGCTGCCCTGAACCCGCCTCCCGACCCGCACGGGCCCGGATCTTCATCGAATCTCCATCAAGCCCTGACCCGGCGCTGATCCGGTGCTGCTGGGCCCGGCGCGATCGGGGACCAAAGGCCCGGACCGGTGGGCGGATCGGCGCATCCGGGCCCCCGTCGCCGCCCCGGACACTTCGAGTCGAACCCGAGGAGGCGACCGATGAGACTCGCAGCAGGAGCGGCCGCGGCCGCGCTCGCGCTGGTGGGGTGGACCGCGGGGGTGAGCGCCGCCACCGAGCCCGGGACGGCGTCTCCCGGTCGGCCCTCGATGCACGAGAGCACCACCCCGTCACCGTCACCTGAGCACTCCGAGCACTCCGAGCACTCCGGTCACGACATGTCGGACATGACCGAGGAGGAGATGGCCGAGATGGATCACGGCAACGGCGTCGACGACGGCGCCCACGACCAGCACGGGTCGACTCCCGACACCGTGTCCTCGGGCACCCGTGCGGCCGTGCTCGGCGGGTTCGCCGTCGTCAACGCGGGTGTGCTCGGCGGCGCGCTGCTGCTGCGGCG
>NZ_DASWVI010000043.1:0-16818 GCF_036401255.1 Nocardioides sp.
CCTCCTGGAGCCGCTGGTTGGCCAGCGCGAGCCGGGCCCGCACCGCCGCGACGTCGTCGGCCTGGGCGCGCACCGCGGCGCGGGCCTCCCGGACGTCGTGGCGCGAGGGGGTCTCGTCGTCGGCGAGCGCCACGCCCCCGAGGACACCGCACGTGAGCGACCCCGCCACCACGGTCGCGACGATCGCCGTCCTGCCGAGCCGTCGCACCGTGTCGTTCCCCTCGATCGCCCTCGCCGCCCCACGCGGCACTCGGAGAACGCTAGACAACTTTCGTCACATTGGGAACATTTTGCCCCAGATTTCTCGGAAAGCTCGGCGTGTCGTCTTGACAAACTACACGCGTGTAACTTCTCCGCGATCGACCCGGATCCGGGCCGAAAGACCGTACCGGCACCCCGCGTTGCCACCTACCGTGGACGGCGAGTGGCCGCGAGGAGGTGAGCGGTGGACACCGAGCTGCTGCCCGAGTCGGTGGCCGGCACCGAGCGCTGGGACGTGGCCCGGGTCGCGCCAGGCGACCGCGACGAGGCCTGGCGCGAGATCGTGTCCGACACCCACCTGCCCTGGACGCTGGACCGGGTGCGCGACAGCGACGTCCCGGTCGAAGGCCGGATCCTGCGGCGCCGGCTCGGCGACATCCAGCTGATGGACACCTGGTGCGGCCTGTGCGGCGGCCAGCGACTGCGCTCGGACCTGCGGCGCACGGACGGGGAGTACGTCGGCGTGCTGGTGGTCCGCGCCGGCCGCGAGGTCCTCACCCAGGACGACGAGCAGATCGCCGTCGGCCTCGGCGACGTGGTCGCCTGGCACTCGGCGCGCCCGATCCGCTTCGACGTGCTCGAGCCGCTGCGCAAGCAGACCCTGCTGGTGCCGGTGGCGCGGTTCCACGACGTGGTGCCCTCCCTCGAGCTGACCACGGCGCGGCTGCTGCACCCGAACTCGGCGCGGCTGCTGCTCACGTCGTACCTCAGCTTCGTCACCACCCTCGAGCTCACCCCCGAGGCCGCGGCCGGCGCCGGCAACGCCGCGCTCGAGCTGCTCGGCGCGGCCCTGTCGACGCTCAGCACCCCACCGACGGCGAGCGCCCGGCGCCACGAGCTGCGGCAGAAGGTGAAGGGCTACGTCGAGGCCCGGCTCGGCGACCCCGCGCTCTCCCCGCACGCGATCGCGGTGCACCACGCGATCTCCGACCGGCTGCTGTACTCGCTGTTCGAGGACGAGGGCGACACCGTGCAGGCCTACGTACGCCGGCGCCGGCTGGCGCGCGCCCACGCCGACCTGACCCGGCCGGGCCGCGACCTCGCGATCCACCAGGTCGCCCGCCGCTGGGGCTTCACCGACCCGGCCCACTTCAGCCGCGCGTTCCGCGCCCACTACGGCTACCCGCCGAGCAAGGCCGCCCCCGCCCACTGAGGCTTGCAGGGATCGTCAAGAGGCGTGCAGCCACGGCCATGGGCCGCGGGGTGCTCGGTTCCTAGCGTCGGGAGCAGAGGAAGGAGGCACCATGACCACACGCCTCACTGCTCCTGTCGTCGTGACGGGAGTCGGCTGCACCCCGTTCGGCAACCTCCGCACCCGCCCGGAGATCGCCGGACTCACCCTCCAGGAGCTCGCCGCCCGTGCCGCGCGCGAAGCCCTCGAGGACTCCGGGATCCGTGGACCCGACGTCGACGCGGTCTACGTCGGCAACGTGATGACCCACTCCTCCCAGCTGCCCGCGACGTACGGCCAGCTGTCGAAGTGGATCGGCACCCAGCTCGCGATGGGCGTCCACATCGACGCCGCCTGCGCGACCACCGCGACCGGCGTCTGCCTGGCCGCCCAGGCGATCGCGTCCGGCGCGATCGACACCGCGCTCGTCGTCGGCGTCGAGGCGACCGGCAACCGCCCGCGGGGGACGAGCCCCTACGAGCGCGAGGACATCGACAACGAGACCATGTGGCTCTGGACGGACTACTGCGTCAACCAGGCGTACGGCGAGCCACAGGGCTACGAGATCTTCTCGACCTACAACGGCATCATCGCGCAGGGCTACATGCGCAAGTACGGCGTCTCGTTCGAGGAGTACGACCGCTCGATGTTCGAGCTGTCCCGCACCCGCCGGATGCACGCCACGCTCACCGACCGGGCGATGATCCGCGAGACCCTCGAGGACGAGGCGGCCCGGCTCGGGTACGCCGACGCGTGGAGCATGTGGACCTCGGAGGCCAACCCGTTCCTGTCCTGGCCGGCCCGGTTGCGCAGCCTGGTGAAGGCCGCCGACGGCGCCGCCGCCGTGGTGCTGATGCGCGCGGACGCGGCGAAGGGGCTGCCGTCGCAGCCGGTGGAGCTCAAGGGCTTCGGCCAGGCCGTCTCGGACCTGCCGTGGTACCACGAGGACCCGACCGACTGGACCGTCGACCGGGTCGCGATCAAGCGCGCGTTCGAGATGTCGGGTGTCGGGCCGCACGACCTGGACTACCTGCACACCCACGACTGCTCGCACATCATGTCGCTGGTGATGGCCGAGGAGATCGGCTACCTGGCCCACGGCGAGGGCCTGAAGGCGGCGTACGAGGGCCGCACCCGCTTCGACGGCGACCGGCCCATGGCGACCCACGGCGGCCGGCACGCGTTCGGTCACGCGTGGGCGGCGTCGTCGGGCTCGGACATCCACGAGATCGTCACCCAGATGCGGGGCCTGGCCGGTGCCCGCCAGGTCCCGAAGCCACCCGAGACCGCGGCCTTGATGGTCCAGGGCTACGCGATCGTCTCCAACGTGCTGATCTTCCAGGGGAGCTGAACACCATGACCACGACAGAGACCACGTCGCTCGTGCGCGACTACTACGAGGCCCTGGCCGAGGGCCGGCTCGTCGCCCACCGCTGCGCCGACTGCCAGGCGATCACGTTCCCGGCGACCACCTGCTGCGAGGCGTGCGGGTCGTTCGACTCGACCGACCTCGAGCTGTCCGGACGCGGGACGCTGCTGTTCGCCTCGCACAACCTGGCCGCCTGCCACCCGCGGTTCGTGCCGTACGCCCCCTACGCCTACGCCCACGTGATCCTCGAGGAGGGCATCACCGTGCAGGGCATGCTGCAGGGCGTCGACGGGACTCCGGACGCGATCGCGGAGCTCTACCCGCGGCTGCCGCTCCCGGTCCTCGCCGAGGTGCTGCACACCGACGACCTTCCGGTGCTCACGTTCCGGCTGGCCTGAACCTCGCCTCGGCCGTTCCCGCGACCTCAGCGGTCGACGGGGACGGCCGAGGTGGTGGTCGTGGGGTGCGAGGCCAGCCCGTGCCGGTCGAACTTCTGGCCGCTGGCGATGCCGCCGAGGTAGAAGGAGACGAACGCGATCATCACACCGGCGACGTCGTCGGCGATGTAGTGCCAGCCGAAGTAGAGCGTGGCGATGACGGTGACGCCGAAGTTGACCCAGAACGCGATCCTCAGCCAGCGCACCCGCACCGTGTAGGTGACCATCAGGGCGACCAGCAGCGTGATCGCCACGTGCAGGCTCGCGAAGCCCGCCACCGACTGCACCGTGTCGGTGCGCACGCCCCAGTAGACGTTGTGGCGTCCGGCGACCAGCGCGTCCATGAGCTGCGAGGTCGGCGTGTTCGGCAGGCCGACGTACAGCCACGGGTACTCGAGGCCGGGGCCGAGGGTCGGCAGCGCGTAGTACGACGCCGTGCCCAGCGACCACGCGACGCACTGCGAGGTCACGAACCAGTAGCCGTAGGACAGGTTGCGCGACCAGACCAGCCAGGCGGTCACCGCCAGGGGCACCAGCGGCAGGAACCACAGGTAGACGTAGGACAGCGGCCAGGCCATGAAGCCCTCGCCGAGGATGCCGTGCAGCACGTGCGCGGGGTCGTGGCCGAACAGCAGCGCCCGGTCGAGGTAGTGCAGCTCCCGGTCGTACATGGCGTCGCGCACGGACGGCAGGAACGACTTGAGATTGCGGTAGCTCACGTAGACGACGTAGAAGCCGATCACGCCGAGCGCGACCAGCGTCAGGCGCTCGCGGTTCCAGTGGGTGCGCCACCGCTCCCGCACGATCCCCGGCATCAGCCGGGGGTCCATCTTGGAGTACCACAGCGTCCGCGGCAGCAGGTCGAGCAGCAGCGCGCCCAGCAGCAGCAACGGCAGCCGCAGCCACGACGGCCCGAGGAAGCTGCCCTCGGGGTCGATCAGGCGCTTGTCGTAGACGATCGCCACGACGATCGCCACGACGCCCATGACGATGGCGTTGCCCACCAGCAGGGCGTAGGCGCGGCGATACACGCAGGTCAGTGTAGAGACCCGGCGCGCTCAGCGCCTGCCGGGCGTCGCCAGCCGTCCGGGGTCGACGCCGAGGCGCACCGGGTCACCCGGCGCGGGGTGGGTGCCCAGCCGCGCGATCGCGTCGACCTCGCCCACCCCGTCGACGTCGACGACGAGTCGGATCAGCTCCGGGGTGGCGCGCGCCGAGACCACCAGCCCCCGCAGCGGCCCGTGCTGGTCGACGACCAGGGCCGAACGGCGTACGGCGACCGCCTCGGCGGGCGGGTGCCCGGCCGCGCGCAGCAGCGTCGCGGCGGCGGATCCCTCCAGCACTCGTGCGTAGCCGAGGAACAGCGCGGTCTCGGGGTCGGCCGGCGCCCGCCACACCTCGCCGATGTCGCCCTGCTGGACGATCCGGCCCTCGCGCATCACCGCGAGTCGGTCGGCGACGGCGTACGCCTCCTCCTGGTCGTGGGTGACCATCAGCGCGGTCGTGCCGGCCGACCGCAGGATCCCGCGCAGGTCGGAGGCGAGGCGCTCGCGCAGCCCGGCGTCGAGCGCAGAGAGTGGCTCGTCGAGCAGCAGCAGCCGCGGCGACACCGCGAGCGACCGGGCCAGCGCCACCCGCTGCCGCTCGCCGCCGGACAGCGTCGTGGGCAGCCGGTCGGCGTACCCCTCCAGGCCGACCAGCGCGAGCAGCTCCGCCACCCGCTCGGCCGTCCCGGGGGCGCGCCGCAGCCGCAGCGCGTAGCCGACGTTGCGGGCGACCGTGAGGTGGTTGAACAGCTGCCCGTCCTGGAACATCAGCGCGAACCCGCGCTTGTGCGTGGGCACGCGCGCGAGGTCCGCGCCGTCCCAGCAGATCCGGCCAGACGAGGGCGGCTCGAGACCGGCGATCGCGCGCAGCAGCGTCGACTTGCCCGAGCCGCTCGGGCCGAGGACCGCGAGGACGTGCCCGTCGTCGAGGTCCAGCGACGCGTCGACGACGGCCGGCTCGCCGTCGTACGCCACGGTGAGGCGGTCCAGGGTCAGCATCAGAACGCCCCGACCGACGAGACCCGGAGCCGGTCGACGGCGAGCATCACCAGCGCGGTGGTGGCCGCCAGGACGACGGACGCGGCGAGGGACATGCCGTAGTTCATCGCACCCGGGTGCCCGATCAGGTGGAAGATCACGATCGGCAGCGTCGGGTGGTCCTCCCGGGCCAGGAACGAGGTGGCCCCGAACTCGCCCAGCGAGACCGCGAACGCGAAGCCGGCCGCCGCGGTCAGCGGCCGCCAGACCAGCGGCAGCTCGACGGTCGCGAACGTCCGCAGCGGGCCGGCGCCCAGGGACGCGGCCGCCTGACGCTGGCGGTCGTCGACGCCGCCGAGCACCGGCACCAGCGTGCGCACGACGAGCGGGAGCGCCACCAGGGCCTGGGCGATCGGCACCAGCAGCGGCGAGTCGCGCAGGTCGACCGGCGGACGGTCCAAGGTGATGAGGAAGCCGAAGCCCAACGTGACCGCGGAGACGCCGAGCGGCAGCATGAACAGCCCGTCCAGCAGCCCGCGCACCCGGCGCTCGGTGCGCGAGCGCGAGCGGCGGGTGACGACGACGGTGACGAGCAGGCCGAGCGACAGCGACATCCAGGTCGCGTCGACCGCGGTGCGCAGCGAGGTGACGAGCGCGTCGGTCACCGACACGAGCAGCGCGTGCTGCGAGCCCGCGCCCGTGAGCGCGCGGTAGTTGCCCAGGCTCCAGGCGTCCCCGACCCGCAGCGAGCCGAGCGCGAGGGCCGCCAGCGGGGCACCGACCAGCAGCAGGACCAGACCGGTCGCGACCACGCCCGGCCAGTCGCCGCGCGAGGGCCGGGGTGCGCGGCGCACCGACCGCGCCAGAGCGGGGTCGGGTACGGCGCGCAGGCGGCCGGTCACCACGAGCAGGCCGGTGATCGCCAGCAGCTGCAGGATCGACAGCGCCGCGGCGGCCTGCAGGTCGAGCAGGTTCGTGGTGAGCAGGTAGATCTCGGTCTCGACCGAGGAGTACCGCAGCCCACCGAGGGTGAGCACCACCCCGAACGCCGTCGCGCAGAACAGGAACACCACGCTCGCGGCGCTCACGATCGCGGGCCGCAGCGCGGGCAGCGTGACGGTCAGGAGCACCTGCGCCGGGCTGGCTCCGAGCGCCGCGGCGGCCTCGGCCGGGCGCGGGTCGAGCGACTCCCACGCGGCTCCGACAGCACGGATCACCACGGCGACGTTGAAGAACACCAGCCCGGCGACGATCGCGACCGCGGACCCGTCCAGCCCGAGGAACCCGAGCGGCCCGGACTCGCCGATCAGCTCGCGGAACGCCACGCCCACCACGACGGTCGGGAGCACGAACGGCACGAGCAGCAGCGACCTCAGCACGCCCCGCCCGGGGAACCGGCGCCGGTGCAGCAGGTGGGCCACGGGCAGGCCGAGCAGCACCGCCACCAGCGTCGCGACCGTCGAGGACCACACCGTGAACCACACGACCCGGTGCACCCGGGGCCGCCCGAGGACCTCGAGGACGCCGCCGGGGTCGAAGCGGCCGTCGGCCACGAAACCCTCCGACACCATGCCGCTGACGGGCAGCACGAAGAACACGCCGAGCACCGCCAGCGGCAGGGCCGAGAGCCCGGCCAGCTCGAACGCGCGCCTCATCGTCGGCTCATCGTCGGCTCATCGTCGGCTCATCGGGAGGTGACGTCGCTCCACTCACGCAGCCACTCGTCGCGGTGCTCGCCGATCGCGCCGGGGTCGACCTCGTACGGATCGCTCGGCTGCTCGGCGAAGCGCGCCCACTCCGCCGGCAGCTTCACCGAGGAGTCGACCGGGAACACGTACATGCTCTCGGGGAGCGCCGCCTGCACCTCCGGCGACAGCAGGAAGTCGACCAGCTGCTCGGCGCCGTCGGGGTTCGCGGCCCCGTCGAGCACCCCGGCGTACTCGACCTGCCGGAAGCAGGTGTCGAGCAGCGCGCTCGTCGACGACGTGCCGCCGGACACCGTGAAGGCGGGCGAGGAGTCGTAGGACAGCACGATCGGCCGGTCGCCGTGGCCGCCGCCCTGGGTGAAGTCGACCTCGTAGGCGTCCGACCACCCGGCGGTCAGCTTCACACCGTTGTCCATCAGCTTCGTCCAGTAGTCCTGCCAGCCGTCCTCGCCGTACGCCGCGATCGTGGTCAGCAAGAACGCCATCCCCGGTGAGCTCGTGGCAGCGCCGGGCGTGACGAACAGGTCCCGGTACGCCGGGTCGGCGAGGTCGTCGAGGGTCCGCGGCGGGGCGAGGTCGTGATCGGCGAACCAGGTGTCGTCGACGTTCACGCAGACGCTGGCGTCGTCGACCGGGGTGAGGCCGTGCTCGTCGTCGCCGGGCAGCCGGTACTCCTCCGCGCCGTCGGGCAGCGCGGCGTCGTACGGCGCGAACACGCCGGCGTCGAGCGCCCGCGAGGCGAAGGTGTTGTCGACGCCGAAGGCGACGTCGCCGAGCGGGTCGTCCTTGGTCAGCACCAGCTTGTTGGTGAGGATGCCGGCGTCGCCGGTGGCGCGGACCACCAGGTCGAGTCCGGACGCCTGCTCGAACTGCTTGATCAGCGGCTTGGGCAGGCTGAACGACTCGTGGGTCACCAGCACGACCCGCGTCGGCTTCGTGGCGTCGTCCGGCGCGCTGCTCGACGAGTCGTCGCCGATCGTCGAGCAGCCGGCGGCCGCCAGGGCGAGTGCCAGTGGTGCCAGGGCGTGGGTCAGGGCATGGATGGGTCTCAACTCCGACTCCCTTCGCCGGTGCTAACCGGATCAGGTTCCTAGGGTCTGCGGCGGATCCGCACTCTCAGCACGTGTGTGGCGTGCTCCCCTGTCTTGGCTTACACAGTAGTACCGCCGACCGAGTTCCACGTGGCGGGCGTCCCGCCGGCTCACTTGGCGGGCTGCCCTGCGCGCCTCGCGCACCATGACGAGCACGGCGAGGGAGGGGTGTGGGCGGGCTTCAGGTCTGGGTCGCCGTCCACATCACTCAACGTGTGAGCGTCACGACCTCGTCGAGCCGAGCGAGCTTGGCGGGGTTGCGCACGACGTAGAGCCCGGTGACCAGGCCGTCCTCGACGACCATGGACGCCACGGTGTCGAGCTCGCCGTCGAGCACGATCCGCAGCGCGGGCGCGCCGTTGACGACGACCAGGTCGGCGACCGCCTCGAGGCCCTCGGAGACCGCGTCGAGGAACCGGACCACCTTGTCGCGCCCGAGGATCGGCCGCAGCGCCGCCTTCTTGACCCCACCGCCGTCGGTGACGAGCACGACGTCGGGCGCGAGCACGTCCATCAGGCTCTGGATGTCGCCCGTGGCGACGGCGGTCAGGAACGTCTGCATCACCCGGTCGCGCTCGGACGGCGTGGCCTCGACCCGAGGCCGGCGCTCGGCGACGTGGTCGCGGGCGCGGTGCGCGATCTGGCGTACGGCGGCGGGGGTCTTGTCGACCGCGGCGGCGATCTCGTCGTAGCCGAAGGCGAACACCTCCCGCAGCACGAACACGGCGCGCTCGGTCGGGCCCAGCGTCTCCAACAGCGTCAGCATCGCGAGCGACACGCTGTCGGCGAGCTCGACGTCCTCGGCCACGTCGGGGGTCGTCAGCAGCGGCTCGGGCAGCCACGGCCCGACGTACGACTCGCGGCGCCGGGCGTTGCTCCGCATCCGGTTCAGCGCCAGGCGCGTGGTGATCCGCACCAGGTAGGCCCGTTCGTCGCGCACCTCGGCGCGATCGACGTCGACCCAGCGCAGCCAGGTCTCCTGGAGGACGTCCTCGGCGTCGGCCGCGGAGCCGAGCATCTCGTAGGCGACCGTGAAGAGCAGGTTGCGATGGTCGACGAACACGTCCGTCGAGCCGGTGTTCATGCGTGCCTCACGCGATCAGACGGTACGGCGAGGGGCAGCTCGCACACATCCGAATATCCCTGGCTCTGCAGGCCGGCGGCGGAGTTGAACCGCGAGCGCATGTTCTCCAGCGCGATCATCTGGGTCAGCTCCACGACGGCCTCGGTGCCGAGCTGGTCGATCAGCCGCGCCACCAGGTCGTCGGTGACGGCGAGCGGGGTGGTGCTCATCGCCTCGGCGTACTCCATGACGTCGCGCTCGAGCTGCGTGAAGACGTCCGACTCCCGCCACCTCGGCACCTCGCGCACCTTGGCGAGGTCGAGTCCCTCGTTGTGGGCGAGGAAGTAGCCGAAGTCGAGGCACCAGCTGCAGCCGATGACGCCGGCGCTCGCCAGCTCGGCGTAGGACTTGAGGTTCGGGTCGAGCGCGCGCCACTTCGCGACCCGCTGCTCGAACTTCAAGACCGCCTTGAGCACCGGGCGGTGGTGCCACAGGACGTAGGCGTTGTCGGGGATCTGGCCGTAGGTGCGGCGGGCGTAGGCGGACATGATCCGGCCGTACAGGCCGGTCACCTGGGCCTTGGGGATGCGGAACGTGCTGGGCATCGGAGTCTCCTCGGTTCTCGGCCCCCGGCGGAGGCCTCGCCCATCAGACACCGGCCACCCCGGATCCGTGACAGGTGGGCTGTGGGAGGCTGCCAGGCATGAGCCCGAGCCGCCGTCACGAGGCCCTGGCCTGGGTCGTGCCCCGGCTCCGGCGCTCGCGCGAGCTGGACAGCCCGGCCGCCGAGCGGGCCCGCATCGAGCGGTGGCACGCCGGCCTGGGCCGGCAGCTGCCGACCCGGCTGGTGCCGCGCTTCGCGCGCCGGTTCTCGGTGGTCACCGAGGTGCTGACCGGGCCGGCCGGCGAGTTCGCGTCGTACGTCGTGACGCCGCGCGGCACCGACCCGCACCGCACCGTCGTCTACCTCCACGGCGGCGGGTACGTCGCACCGATCGACCCGTTCCACCTCCGCTACGTGTGCCGGCTCGCGACCGATCTCGGCGCCCGGATCGTGCTGCCCGACTATCCCCTGGCGCCCGAGCACACCTGGCAGGCCTCGCACGCGGCCATCGCCGACCTGGCCGCCCGGTGGGCCGACGACTCCGAGGAGCTCGTGCTGGCCGGCGACTCGGCCGGCGGCGGCTACGCGCTGGCCGTCGCGCTGACGCTGCGCGACCGTGGCGGCCCCCAGGCCTCCCGGCTGCTGCTCCACTCGCCGTGGGTCGACCTGACGACCAGCACGCCGGAGACCGAGCGGTTCACGGTCCGCGACCCCTGGCTGTTCCTCGGCAAGCTGCGGGCCTACGCCGAGTGGTGGGCCGGGTCGCCCGACGATCTCGACCGTCCCGAGGTGAGCCCCGCGCTGGCCGACCTCGCCGGCCTGCCGCCGGCGCTGATGTTCTGCGGCACCCGCGACACGCTCGCGCCGGGGTGCCGCCTGCTCGCGCGCCGGGCAGCCGAGGCCGGCTGGGACCTCGACTACGTCGAGGTCCACGACCTGATCCACGTCTACCCGCTGTTGCCCCTCATCCCCGAGGCGCGCGCGGCCCACCGCCGGACCCTGGAGTACTTGTCGTGAAGTGCATCGCCGTCGCGTTCGACCACCTCGACCCGTACGCCGTCTACGGCATCTGCAAGATCCGCCAGGACGTGTTCGTGGTCGAGCAGGCCTGCCCCTACCCCGACCTGGACGGGCGCGACGTCGAGCCGGAGACCCGGCACGTGCTGCTGATGGACGACGACGCCCTGTCCGGCTACGCGCGCGTTCTGGACGATGGCGACGACGGGCAGAGCGTGTGGCGGATCGGCCGGGTGCTGCTGGCCCCGGACGCGCGCGGCCGCGGCCTCGCCGACGTCATCATGGAGACCGCCCTGTCCGTCGCGCAGGGTCGTGACGTGGTGCTCGACGCCCAGTCGCCGCTCGCCGGGTGGTACGCGACGTTCGGGTTCGAGGTCTCGGGGCCGGAGTTCCTCGAGGACGGCATCCCGCACACCCCGATGCGACTCAGTCGTCGACGGGGCCGCTGACGGCCCGGAACAGCACCCCCTCGGGCGTCACCTCGCGGGTCGCCTGACCCCGCGCGACCAGCAGCTCGAGGTGCGCCTTGGTCTCCATCGCGGCCATGCCCTGGCTGAACGGGTCGAGGTCGTCGTACGACTTCTCGTGTCGGGTCCACGCGAGCTGGTGCGCGACCGTGAAGCCGGTCGCCGGGGCGTCGGCGATCGCGGCCAGGCTCTGCTCGAGGCGTTGGTCGTGGAAGGAGAGCAGCTCGTCGACGCGGGCGTGCGAGGACGGCGCGACCGGGCCGTGCGCGGGGAGGATCTGGAGGTCCGGCAGCGCGCGCACCTTGGTCAGCGACGCCATGAAGTCGCCGAGCGGGTCGGGCGTGGGCGGCACCGTGAACCCGATCGACGGGGTGATCGTCGGCAGCACGTGGTCGCCGGCGAACAGGAGCCCTGCGGCCCGCTCGGCGAAGACGTAGTGCCCCGGCGTGTGGCCGGGCGTGTGCACCGCGTCCAGCGTGCGGGTGCCGACGGCGATGCGCTGGTCGCCGTCGAGCCAGGTGTCGGGGAGCAGCCAGATCGCCGGATCGGGCCGCTCGCCGCCGCCCGCGGCCCACTGCTCGGCGAGCTCCTGGGCGCCGGCCGTGCGCAGCACCTCGAGGAACGGGCTCTCGTCGAGCGTCGGGTCGTTGAGCAGGTCCAGGGCCGGCTTGTCACCGCGGCCGAGCGCCACGTCCGCGCCGTACTCGTGCCCGAGGACCGTGGCCATCGTGAAGTGGTCGCGGTGCACGTGGGTGACCAGGAAGCGGCGGATGTCGCCGAACCCGTAGCCGATGTCGCGCAGGCAGCGCTCCAGCAGGTCGCGCGCCACCTCGATCGCCCAGCCGCCGTCGATCAGCGTGAGGCCGTCGGCGGTCTCGAGGACGTAGACGTTGACGGCCTTGAGGCCGTCCATCGGCAGCGGCAGCGGGATCCGGTGGATCCCGTCGGTCACCTGCCAGGCGCCCTCCTTGCTCCAGTGCTCGCCGGAGTCGGGCGAGACGGCGTACGCCGTCGGGGTCGTGGACGAGCTCACATCGCGGACCTTACGGGGCCACGTCGGGGAACCCGAGGTCGAGGGTGGGCTGCTGGATGCCGCCGTCGATCTCGAGCAGCTTGCCGGTGACGTACTGTCCGGCCCGGGAGGCGAGGTAGACCACCCCGGCGGCGATGTCCTCCGGCTCGCCGACCCGGCCCAGCGGCGTCTTGGTCTCGAGCTGGCTCATCAGCTCGGGCTGCCCGGCGACGTACTCCAGGGCGCTGGTCATGATCGACCCGACGTAGATGCCGTTGACGCGGATGCGCGGCGCGAGGTCCTGGGCGGCCATCTTGGTCCAGTGCGCGAGCGCGGCCTTGGCGGTGCCGTAGGCGATGAAGCCGCGGTCGGCGGTGCGGCCCATCATCGAGCTGATCGTGACGACGCTCTTCTGCTTGTCGGGCTCCTTGAGCATCAGCGGGACCGCCGCGCGGGTGAGCGCGTGCGCGGTGATCACGTTGAAGCTGAACGCCTCGTTGAGGAACTCGTTGCTGGTGTCGAGGAACGTGTTCGGGAACGTGCCGCCGACGTTGTTGACGACCGTGTCGAGCCGGCCGAACTCGTCGTACGCCGCCTGCGCGAGGCCGGCGACGGCGTCGAGGTCGCTGAGGTCGGCGGCGACCACGAGGGCGCGGCGTCCGGTCGCGCGGATCTGCTCGGCGACCCGGTCGAGCTGGCGCTCGGTGCGGGCGGAGATGAGGACGTCGGAGCCGGCCTCGGCCAGCGCGACAGCGGTGGCGGCGCCGAGGCCGCGGCCGGCTCCGGTGACGATCGCGGCCTGGCCGGCGACTCCGAACCTGTCGAGGATGCTCACGTGGTCACCAGACCCTTGCCGGTCACCAGCGGCAGGTCGAGGGCGGTGACGAGGCCGCCGGGCGAGGCGACGACGGCGGGGACGGCGTTCACGATCCGCTGGGCGGTCACGATCATCCCCGAGACGTTGTGGTCGCCGTGCTCGCCGTGATGGGTGAAGTCGAGCTGCAGGAACGGCTCGCCGGTGATCTGGACGCGGTAGCAGCCGTCGCCCTGCGGCGGGGTCGGCCACTCGGGCACCTGGTCGGGCGCCGTACGCGTGATGTGGTCGAGGACCACGCGCGGGACCCCGTCGACCTTGCCGATGACCTGGAAGCGGACCGCGCCCATCGTGCCGGCCCTGACGTCGCCCGAGACGCTGGGGGTGTCGACCTCGGCGGGGCGGCGGTCGACGTCCTCGGTGAGCGGCTCGTCGAGGACGATGCCGAGACCGGCGGCGATCTGGCGGACCACGCTGCCCCAGGCCATGGACAGGATGCCCGGGGCCCAGAGGAAGCCCGGCTCGTCCATCGGCTTGCCGAAGCCGAACAGGTCGTTCATCACCACCGGTTGGTAGTAGGTGGAGTAGTCGCAGATCTCCATCACCCGCACCTCGTCGATGCGCTGGCTCAGGCTGGTCAGCACCAGTGGCAGGACGTCGTTGGCGAAGCCGGGGTCGATGCCGTTGACGTGCAGGCTGGCGCCGGTGCGCTCCCCGGCCTTGGTGATCCGTTCCATGGTCTCGGGCGGCAGGATGTGCTCGGGCCACTGCAGCAGCACCGGTCCGCTCGAGGTCACGTTGATGCCGGCCTCGAGGAAGTCGATGAGGTCCTCGATGGCCTCGAAGACCCGGTCGTCGGTCATCGCGGTGTGCACGACCGCGTCGGGCTTCATCGCGAGCAGGGCCTGCTTGTCGGTGGTGGCCCTGACGCCCAGCTCCCGGCCGAGCTCGGCCAGCTCGCCGGCGTCCTTGCCGTCCTTCTTGGGGTTGGACACCCACACCCCGACCAGCTCGAGGTCCGGGTGGGCGTCGATGCCCGCGATCGCGTGCCGCCCGACGGTCCCCGTGGACCAGACGACGACCTTCAACGGTTCTGCCATGCGCGCAATCTAGAACACGTTCTAATGCGCTGGGAAGGGCGGCGCGACTTGTCAGCCGAAAGCCGCACGACACGCCGCATCCCCTCGGCGTGTCGTGCGGGTTTCACCGGTCGACCGGTGAAACCCGCACCGGCGTGACCACCGGACAGCGAGTGCCCGAATAGATCGTGGGCATGCAGCGGTTGCAGTGGATGCACACGCCGGCGGTGGCGCGGCCGGACTGGAGGCGATCGACGAGGTCCGGTTCGCGCAGCAGCGCGCGGCCCATCGCGACGAACTCGAAGCCGTCGGCCATCGCCTGCTCCATCGTGTCGAGCCGGTTGATCCCGCCGAGCAGCATCAGCGGCATCGACACCGCCGCGCGGAAGCGCAGCGCCTTGTCGCGGAAGTAGGCCTCCTCGAAGGGGTAGACCTTCAGGAAGCGGCGGCCGACCGGCGTCCTCATGCCGAGGCGTACGACGAGCGGCATCGTGGCCGCGAACTCCTCGACCGGCGCCTCGCCGCGGAACAGGTACATCGGGTTCATCAGCGAGGAGCCGCCGCTGAGCTGCAGGGCGTCGAGCGTCCCGTCGGACTCGAGCAGCTGCGCGTACTCGATCCCCTCGTCGGTCGTCACGCCGCCGCGGAAGCCGTCGCCGACACTGACCTTGGCCGTGATCGCGGCGTCCGAGCCGACCTCGTCGCGCACCGCCCGGGCGACCTGCCGCCCCAGCCGGGCACGGTTGGACAGCGACCCGCCCCAGCCGTCCTTGCGCCGGTTGAGGCCGGGCGCGAGGAAGGAGGAGATCAGGTAGCTGTGCGCCATGTGCAGCTCGAGCACGTCGAAGCCGGCGCGGACCAGCATCCGCGCGGCGTCGACGTACGCCCGCGTGATGCGCGTCAGGTCGGCCTCGGTCGCCGAACGGATCATCTGCATCGACAGCGGGCTCGGCATCCGACTGGCGCTGATCGCCTGGACGCCGTTGGAGCGACCGTTGGCGACCGGGCCCGCGTGCCCGACCTGGCCCGCGATCGCGGCGCCGGACTCGTGGATCGCGTCGGCCAGCCGGGTCAGCCCGCCGAGGGTCCGCTCGCCCACCACGATCTGCTCGCGGTGGGTGCGCCCCTCCGGCGCGACCGCGAGGTACGCCACCGTCGTGAGCCCGACGCCGCCGCGGGTCACCGCGAGGTGGTAGTCGATGAGCTCGTCGGTGACCTGGCCGTACGGCGCGCGGCCCTCGAAGGTGGCCGCCTTCACCGTCCGGTTGCGCAGCCGCACCGGCCCGAGCATGGCCGGCGCGAAGACGTCCGGTGTCATGCGAGGCAATCTAGAACAGGTTTCAGTTCCTGGCGAGCGCCGGGCCCTTCTGACGGCGCAGCCAGAGCAGCCCGGCCACCGGCAGCACCGCGGGCACGAATCCGTAGCCGATGCCGTAGTCCGACCACACCGACGCGTCCGGGAACCAGTCCCGCACGGCCAGGCTCAGCGTGCCGACCGTCGCGACCCCGGCGAGCTCGACCCAGAGCATCACGCTCGCGAACCGGGTGTCCCCGGCCGCCGCGGACCGGATCGCGTACCAGCCGAGCGCGTACGTCGCGGCCGCGCCGAGCGAGAGCCAGTAGGCGACCGGCGCCTCGTCGTACTGCGTCGTCAGCTGCACGATCGACCGGGCACCCGCAGCCAGCGTGAACAGGGCGTAGAGAGCGAGCAGCACCTGGTGCGGGCCGCTGCGGCGGGTCGCGCTCATGCGGTCATCTGCAGGCGTACGGCGAGCACGCCGACCGCGACCGCGGCCACGGCGACGACCGCGGAGGACCAGGCCGCGCGGTCGCCCGCGACCGAACGCATGGCGATCGGCAGCACGCACACGGAGGCGAACAGGTAGCCGACGTAGGTCGAGGTCGAGTCCGGCCGGTCCTCGCCCAGCAGCGGGCCGAGGCCGGCGAGCGCACGCACCACGAGCAGCCCCTCGAGCATCCAGGCCATCTGGTCGAGCCAGCCGGGCCGCTCGCCGCGGCGGGCGGCGAGCACCGCGAGCACGGCGACCAGGACGGCGTACCCGACCACGATCCAGGTGATCTGGGTGCTGACGCTCGGCATGGCAGCATCATCGACCATGTCACCCACAGACCTGGTCGCGACCCTGCGCGCGGCCGGATGCGTGTTCGCCGAGGACGAGGCGGCACTGCTCGCCCGGGAGGCCGCGGACGACGACGCGCTGGCCGCCATGGTCGCCCGGCGGGTCGCGGGCGAGCCGCTCGAGCAGGTGGTCGGGTTCGCCGAGTTCCTGGGGTTGCGCGTGGCGGTCGCGTCGGGTGTCTTCGTGCCGCGGCTGCGCACCACGCTGCTGGCGCAGCGCGCCGCCCAGGTGCTCCGGCCGGGGGATGTGGCCGTCGACCTGTGCTGTGGCACCGGCGCCGTCGGCATGGCGCTCCTCGCGGCCGTGCCGGGAGCCGAGGTGCACGCCGCGGACATCGACCCGGCCGCGGTGGCGTGCGCCCGTCGGAACCTGCCGGTCGATCGGGTCCACGAGGGCGACCTGTACGACGCGCTGCCGGGATCGCTGCGCGGGCGGGTGGACGTCGTGGCCGCCAACGCGCCGTACGTCCCCACCGCGGCGATCGCCACGATGCCGCCCGAGGCCCGCGACCACGAGCACCGGGTGGCGCTCGACGGCGGCCCCGACGGCCTCGACCTGCTGC
>NZ_DASWVI010000044.1:0-5397 GCF_036401255.1 Nocardioides sp.
CAGCGAGAGCACCATGGCGGCCGAGAACACGTACGTCGCGGCGTCGACCAGCACCGCCAGCGGCGCGCCCACGATCCGGATCAGGGCGCCCGCGACGGCCGGCCCGGCCGTCTGGGACACGGCGTCCGCCGCGTCGAGCCGGGCATGGGCCCGCTGCAGCCCGTGCCGCGGCACCACTCGTGGCACGAACGACATCGACGCGGCGTCGTTGACCAGCGAGACCGTCCCGAACAGCACGACGACGACCAGCAGCAGCGGCAGGCTGAGGACGTCGAACGTCCAGGCGAGCGGGATCAGCGCGAGCAGGCCGGCGCGGCTCAGGTCGGTGACCACCATGACCGGCCGGCGGCGGACCCGGTCGACGAGCGCTCCGACGACCAGGCCGAGCAGCAGGTAGGGCAGCCACCGCGCCGAGTTGAGCCAGCCGACCTCGGTCGTGCCGCCGTGCAGCGTGGTGAGCACGACCGTCTGCAGGGCCAGCGTCGTGATCGCGGTGCCCAGCCCCGACACGGCCTCGCCCCACCAGAACCGCGCGAACTCCGGCGATCGGTCGTCGGGTTGGGTGGGGAGGTCCACGCGGGACACCCTGGCACGGCCGGCGTCGCTCCAGCGACAGGGCCTCGCGGCCGACGGCTGAGCTGATCGGGCGGTACCCGCGGCGAGCCCGACAGCGGTCGGGCAAGATGGTGCGTCATGAGTGCTCGGCGGATGGACCAGACGGTCGTCAACAACCACGGGGCCTTCATCTGGCGGATCGCCAACCTGCTGCGCGGCACCTACAAGCCGGCTCAGTACGGCGCGGTCATCCTGCCGTTCGTCGTGCTGCGGCGCCTGGACTGCCTGCTCGCCCCGACCAAGCAGGCGGTCCTCGCGGCCGCTTCTGAGCCCGGTGGGTTGCCGCCCGAGATCGGGATGCCCCGCGTGACGGGCCTGAGCTTCTGGAACACCTCCGCCTACGACCTCACGAAGGCGCTGGGAGAGCCCGCCCAGCTGCGCGCCAACCTCGAGGACTACGTGCTGGGCTTCTCGCCGAACGTCCGAGACATCTTCGAGCAGTTCGAGCTCGGCAAGACGCTCGCCAAGCTGGATGGCGCCGATCTGCTCTACCTGGTCACCAAGGACTTCGCCGCGATCGACCTCCATCCCGATCGGGTCACGAATGCCGACATGGGCGCGATCTTCGAGGAGTTGATCCGCAGGTTCGCGGAGTCGTCCAACGAGACCGCCGGAGAGCACTTCACCCCGCGCGATGCCGTGCAGCTGTTGGTCGATCTCTTGTTGGCGCCCGACGACGAGGCGCTGACGAAGCCCGGCATCGTGCGACACATCTACGACCCGACGGCCGGCACCGGCGGCATGCTCGCGCTCGCCGAGGAGCACATCAAGGAGCACAACGAGTCGGCCGAGATCGTGCTCGCGGGCCAGGAGCTCAACGACCAGTCCTACGCGATCTGCAAGTCCGACATGGTCATCAAGGGCTACGACGTCGGCGCGATCGCGTTCGGCGACACCCTTGCCGACGACAAGCACGCGGGCCGGACCTTTGACTACTGTCTCGCGAATCCGCCGTACGGCGTGGAGTGGAAGCGCTCCGAGGCGGTCGTGCGCGCCGAGCACCGCGACTTGGGTTTCGAGGGACGGTTCGGGCCCGGGCTGCCCGCGATCAGTGACGGGCAGCTGCTGTTCCTGCTGCATCTGGTCTCGAAGATGCGGCCGGTGACCCAAGGCGGCGGACGCGTCGGGATCGTCCTCAACGGCTCGGCGCTGTTCACCGGCGGCGCGGGCTCGGGGGAGTCCGAGATCCGCCGCTACCTGCTCGAGCACGACCTCCTCGAGGCGATCGTGGCCCTTCCGACCGACATGTTCTACAACACCGGCATCGCGACCTACATCTGGATCCTCGACAACGACAAGCGGCCCGAGCGCCGAGGAAAGGTGCAGCTCGTCGACGGCTCCGGCTACTGGTCGAAGATGCGCAAGTCGCTCGGCTCCAAGCGCCGCGAGCTCACGGACGCCGATATCAGGACGATCGTGAGTCTGTACGACGCCTTCGACGCCGGGGAGAAGTCGAAGATCTTCGACACGACCGACTTCGGCTATCGGCAGATCACCGTCGAGCGCCCGCTGCAGCTGTCCTTCACCGTCACACCGGCCAAGGTCGACGCGGTGCTGGCCGCGAAGGCGGTCGCGAAGCTCTCGGAGGACGATCAGTCCACGCTGCGCGCAGTGCTGGCCGCCGCGATCGACTCAATGTCACGAGACACCTTCGTCCGCGACCTCAAGAAGCGCGCCAAGGACGCCGGCCTCGCACTCCCGGCGCCGGTGGTCAAGGCGATCGTCTCCGCGATCGGTGAGCACGACCCGGACGCCGACGTCTGCCGCGACGCAAAGGGCAACGTCGAGCCGGACCCGGCGCTGCGCGACACCGAGCGCGTGCCGCTCACCGAGGGGATCGAGGAGTACGTCGCCCGCGAGGTGCTGCCGCACGTCCCCGACGCCTGGGTGGACCACAGCAAGACCCGCGTGGGGTACGAGATCCCGTTCACCCGGCACTTCTACGTCTACACACCACCCCGGCCGCTGGAGGAGATCGACGCCGAGATCGCCCAGCGGATCACGAGGATCCAGGAGCTGTTCGCGCAGGTGCAGGCGTGAGGGGTTATCCCGCCTACAAGGAGTCTGGAGCCGGGTGGCTCGGGCACATCCCTCAGGGCTGGCGTCTCTCGCGAGTGGGAGCGGAGTTCGAGCAGCGGTCTGAGACCGTCAGCGATGCGGACTTCATGCCGCTCTCGGTGACGAACCGCGGGATCGTTCCACAACTCGATGACGTCGCGAAGACGAGCCTTAACGACAATCGAAGGCTTGTTCGGGCTGGCGACTTCGTGATCAACAGCCGCTCCGATCGGAGAGGATCGTCCGGCACAGCCGAGCTCGATGGCTCGGTATCGGTCATCTCGATCGTCCTGACCCCGCGGCAGCTAGATCCCGCATTTGTGCACCACCTGCTGAGGAGTTCCGCGTTCCAGGAGGAGTTCTATCGCTGGGGGAATGGGATCGTCGCCGACTTGTGGTCAACCCGGTACTCGTCGATGAAATCCATCGTGATCCCCGTGCCGCCTTTGCGCGAGCAACATGAGATTGCGAAGCAGCTCGACCGGGAGACCGCGGTCATCGACGAGCTGATCGCCGAACAGGAGGCCCTGCTCGCGTCGATGGCCGAGCGACGGACGACCATGGTGCTGGACGCCGTGTCCGGGGGGCCGGCGAGCGGTCAACGCCTCCGACACGTGGTGACCCGGGTTCGGCAGGGTTGGAGTCCCCAGTGCGAGGCTGTTCCGGCTGATGAGGCGGAGTGGGGAGTCCTCAAGACCGGTTGTGTGAACCGTGGCGCCTTCCGTCCCGAGGAGAACAAGAGGCTGCCCGATGACGTGGAGCCTCGGCCGGAGACCGTCGTGCGTCGCGGTGAGATCGTCGTGTCGCGCGCGAGCACTCGCGATCTGGTGGGCAGCGCCGCGGTGATCGATGGGGAGTACCCGCGGCTCATGCTCAGCGACAAGCTGTACGCACTGACCGTGGACGAGTCGGCCGCAGAGCCGGAGTACGTCGCCCTGCGACTCGGCACCCGACCGCTGAGGGATCTCATCGAGCTCGAGGCGTCCGGCGCGAGCCACTCGATGCAGAACATCAGCCAGGCCGACATCCTGAACCTTCCGATGGACCTGCCGCCGGTCGACGACCAACGCGCGGCGCTCGCGGCGCTTCGAGGGCGGACCGCCCAGATCGACGAGCTGACCGCCGAATGCCGCGAGCTGATCGCCCTCCTCAAGGAGCGCCGCGCAGCCCTCATCACGGCGGCGGTGACGGGCAAGATCGACGTCCGCGCGAGCTGACCCGAACGACGTTTGCGCAGGTCAGCGGCCTGCGGGGCGTTGTCGGTGGTCGCGTCTAGCGTGGTTGCCATGAAGGATCTCGGGCAGCATGGACCCGCAGGCAGCGCCGGTGGCGCCGCCGCGGTGCTGCCGTCGGCCGCCGAGGTCCAGGCGTTCACAGCACGGGTGTCCGGTGGCGCGGCCTCCGCGATGACCGACGCCGAGCGGATCGACTTCCTGCGGGCGGCCGAGGAGCTCAAGTGCGCCCTCGAGGGCGCGCAGGCCGACGTCAGCGTCGCGTTCGACGCCTCCCAGCGCGCCGAGCAGGCGCGGGCCGGCGTGCGCGCCGAGCGGCAGGGCCGCGGGGTGGCCGCCCAGATCGCCCTGGCGCGGCGGGTGTCCCACCACCGCGGCAAGAAGCTGCTGCACCTGGCCACCCGCCTGCAGGACCTGCCCGAGACTCGCGATGCCCTGCGAGCGGGGCGGATCACCGAGCTCAAGGCCTCGATCGTCGCCCGCGACACCGAGTGCCTGTCACCGGACCTGCGCGCCAGGGTCGACCTGGCGATCGCCGGCGACCCCGAGTGGCTCGAGTCGCTGGGGGAGCGACAGCTCGAGGCCGAGGTGCAGAAGCTCGCCTACCGGCTCGACCCTCAGGCCTTCGTCAAGCGCTCGGCGCAGGCGGTCGCAGACCGTCGGGTCACGTCTCGGCCCGCACCCGACACCATGATGCGTCTCGGAGCACTCCTGCCGGTCGTGCAGGGCGTCGCTGTCTACGCAGCCCTGCATTCCTGGGCGCTCGCCCGGATCGCCGCCGGTGATCCCCGGAGCAAGGGCCAGCTGATGGCCGACCGGCTCGTCGAGCTGGTCACGGGTCAGGCGTCCGCCGACCAGGTCCCGGTCCGTGCGGACGTGGTGCTGGCCGACACCACGCTGCTCGGCGTGGACGACGAGCCCGGCTGGGTGGCGGGCTACGGCCCCATCCCGGCCGACGTCGCGCGCCACCTGATCCACCGGGCCCACGAGCACGGGCTGGCCGCACTCCGACGTCTGTACGCGCACCCCGCGACCGGGCGCCTCGTGGCCGCCGAGTCGCGTTCCAGGCGCTTCCCCGACGGCCTCGCCGCCCTCATCGGGCTCCGCGACCAGGGCCGCTGCCGCACCCCCTGGTGCGACGCGCCGATCGCCGACAACGACCATGCCCAGGGGCTCGCCGACGGCGGCCCGACCAGCCTCGTCAACGGGCAAGGCACCTGCAAGGCCTGCAACATCGCGAAAGAAGCCATCGGCTGGCGGGCCAGACCCCGGCCCGGACCCGCCGGGCACCCCGACCTCCACACCATCGAGACCACCACACCGACCGGGCACGTCTACACCAGCGTCGCGCCCCAGGTCCGGGTCGTCAGGCGACCGATGTCGATGGAGATCTATCTCGGTGACGAGTCCGTCGCCTGATCCAGCCCACGCCCAGGCACCGTGGGGCATCATGGCCTCTCGATGGCTGACTACCACGAGGCGAAGTTCGAGG
>NZ_DASWVI010000045.1:0-13598 GCF_036401255.1 Nocardioides sp.
GTCAGGCCACGTATTCGGTGAAGACGCCGGTGCGCTTCTCCAGGGTGGGGCGTGGCCCGAATCGTGTCGAAGATCTGCGTGCCGACCGAGCTGGTGCCCCGTTCCATGGCGATCTTCTCGGCGCGTCGGGCCGAAATGACGAAACCGCAGGCCAGCGGGGGAACTGCCTGCGGTTTCGTTTGGCGCGCCCGTAGGGATTCGAACCCCAAACCTTCTGATCCGTAGTCAGATGCTCTATCCGTTGAGCTACGGGCGCCCGCCGCACACCGAGGTGAGCGACGCGACGAGGATAGCGGACCCCGTGACCGCGTCCGAAATCGGTACCATCACCGCGGCCCCGGCGCCGCCGCCGGAGGCACCCCGGGCGGGCGCTGGGACGCCCGCCGCAGCCGGCGTACTTTGACCCGAAAAAGGCTCAACAGAGCCTGATTCGGACCACTTCGCGAGGTCTGTGATCCAGCGCACGCACCGTTGAACGATCCAATGTGCTGGGTCCGATTTGCGGGGGTACTGTCGCCGCACCCCAGGGGTCCCGACGGCGGTCCCGGCGTCGCCTCCCGGGTCCCAGCAAGTCGCCGTCGACGACGCCGAGCGATCCGTACCGACTCCACGACACACCGTCGACCAGGTCGACGGCCGGCGACCCCGCCCCGGGGGTCGCCGCGAATCCGCGAGAGGGAACCAGGCCATGACCGCCGAGACGCAGGCACCGATCACCGCACCTACGACCCAGTTGTCGGGCCCGCCCAGCACCCACCCGGGCATCCTCGACTTCGTCACCGAGGTCGCCGCGATGACGCAGCCCGCCAACATCCACTGGTGCACCGGCTCGGACGAGGAGTGGGTCGCACTGACCGACGCCCTGGTCGCCAGCGGCACCTTCACCCGGCTGAACCCCGACCTCAAGCCGAACTCCTTCCACGCCGCCTCCGACCCGATCGACGTGGCGCGCGTCGAGGACCGCACCTACATCTGCTCCGTCGACGAGCGCGACGCGGGCCCCACGAACAACTGGATGGACCCGCAGGAGATGAAGTCGCTGATGCGCGACCTCTACGCCGGCTGCATGCGGGGTCGCACGATGTACGTCATCCCGTTCGTGATGGGCCACCTCGACGCCGAGAAGCCCATGTTCGGCGTGGAGATCACCGACTCGGCGTACGTCACCGCCTCCATGCGGGTGATGGCGCGCATGGGCAGCAACGTGCTGGCGCGCATGGAGGAGCTGAACGCCGAGTTCGTGCCGGCGCTGCACTCCGTCGGTCACCCGCTGGAGCCGGGCCAGGCCGACGTCGCGTGGCCGTGCAACGACACCAAGTACATCGTGCAGTTCCCCGAGGAGCGGGCGATCTGGTCCTACGGGTCGGGCTACGGCGGCAACGCGCTGCTCGGCAAGAAGTGCTACGCCCTGCGCATCGCCAGTGTGATGGCCCGCGACGAGGGCTGGCTCGCCGAGCACATGCTGATCCTCAAGCTCACCTCGCCCGCCGGCGTGGTGAAGTACGTCGCGGCCGCGTTCCCCAGCGCCTGCGGCAAGACCAACCTCGCGATGCTCAAGCCCACGATCCCCGGCTGGAAGGTCGAGACGCTCGGCGACGACATCGCCTGGATGCGCGTGGGCGAGGACGGCCGGCTGTGGGCGGTCAACCCCGAGTACGGCTTCTTCGGCGTCGCGCCGGGCACCAACGAGCACACCAACCCGCACGCGATGAGCACGATCAACAAGGGCAACTCGGTGTTCACCAACGTCGCCCTCACCCCCGACGGCGACGTCTGGTGGGAGGGGCTGGAGAACACCCCCGCGAAGGCGACGTCGTGGAAGGGCGAGGAGTGGACGCCGGAGAGCGACTTCCTCTCCAGCCACCCCAACAGCCGCTACTGCACCCCGATCAAGCAGTGCGACATCCTGGCCGCCGAGTACGACGACCCGCGCGGCGTACCGATCGACGCGATCCTGTTCGGCGGTCGCCGCAAGACCACCGTGCCGCTGGTCTTCGAGGCACGCGACTGGACGCACGGCACGTTCCTGGGCGCCACGCTCTCCTCGGAGACGACCGCGGCCGCGGTCGGCGCCGTGGGCGTGGTGCGTCGCGACCCGATGGCGATGCTGCCGTTCATCGGCTACAACGCGGGTGACTACTTCAACCACTGGATCACGGTCGGCAAGGACAACGACGCCGCCAAGCTGCCGCGGATCTTCTACGTCAACTGGTTCCGGCGCGACGCCGACGGCGGCTTCCTGTGGCCGGGCTTCGGCGAGAACAGCCGGGTGCTGAAGTGGGTCGTGGAGCGCATCGACGGCCAGGCCGCCGCGGTCGAGACGCCGATCGGTCACGTGCCGACGCCCGAGTCGCTGGACACCGAGGGCCTCGACATGTCCCGCGAGGACCTCGAGGCGGCGCTCGCCGTCGACGTCGAGGAGTGGCGAGCCGAGGTGCCGCAGATCCAGGAGTGGTTCGAGAAGTTCGGCGACGACCTGCCGGCCGTGCTCTGGACCGAGCTCGACGGGCTGCGCGCCCGGCTGGGCGGCTGAGCGCCGCCACCCGCAGTCCCACGAGGGGCCTCGTCCGATGCCGGGCGGGGCCCCTCGCGCACGGTACCTGTGGAATCATCGCTCTCACTGGCATCACGGGGGGTGTGCGAGAGGGGTGGGGAGCGTGGAGACCTTCGGGCCCGAGGAACGCGCTCTGTTCGAGGGCGCCGGCACCGCGCTGTTCGGGGAACTGGTCCTGACCGCCGGTCTCCGCGCCGACGATCCGCGCATTCTGCCCGGCGGAGAGTTCGGCGAGGCCCTCGAACTGCTCCGCCGCATGGGCTTGGCCAAGCTCAGCACGGACGGTTCGCAATGGGAGGCGCAGGATCCATCCGCTGTGCAGTCACGTGTGGTCTCGCCATTGGGCCAGGAGGGTGCGCGCCTGCTCAATGAGTCGTCGCGGTGGGCGAACGCCTTCGGGTCTCTCAACCACGCGTGGAAGAGGGCGCCGCACGCCGTCGTCGGGGGGCCGTTCACCTATCTCGAGACCGAGCAGATCGACCCCTTCATCGCCTCGCTGGTCGCCGAGTGTGAGGAGGAAGTGCTCACGGCCCAGCCGCAGGCCATCCGCGACACCAAGGCACTGCCCCACGTCGTGCTGCGCGACACCGCGCTGCTCGAGCGTGGCGCCAAGATCCGCACGCTCTACCAGCACAGTGCTCGTCGGAACAACGTCACCCGCAAGTACGTCGCGGCCGTCACCGAGCGTGGCGGTGAGGTTCGCACGGTCGACGAGTTCTTCAACCGGATGATCATCGTCGACCGGCAGGTCGCGATCATTCCCAGCAAGGAGACCCTGCGGGTGGTCGTCGCCGTGCGGGAGCCCTCCGTGGTGGCCTACCTGGTCGACGTCTTCGAACGCTCGTGGGAGCGTGGTCGACCGTTCAGCAGCCGCGAGGCCTCGGTAATGCGGGACATCGCGGCCGAGCAGCGATCGATGACGCTCCGGATGCTGATCGAGGGCCACTCCGACCCCGTGTCGGCCAAGCGACTGGGGGTCAGCCCGCGCACCTACGCCGGGTACATCTCCGACCTCAAGGAGGAGTTCGAGGCGGAGACCCGCTTCCAACTCGGCTACACGATTGGGACGCTCGGCCTCACCGGCCAGGACGAGGACGACGTGGACGACGCCGATGGCGCGGAAGACCAGGCACTTGAGAATTGATGGGAAGACACGACGAAGGGCAGCGACCCGAGGTCACTGCCCTTCGTCGTGGTGGTCGAGCCGGGCCGGGGGGGTGGCACTGGGACCGAACAAGTGGGGGTGAGTTGGGTCCCCGACTCGACCTAGCTGGTGAGCGTCAGCGCGTGCCGCCGGGGATGGTGCGGTACGGCCAGCTGGTGTCGGCCTGCGCCGGAGCCGAGATCGACACCAGACCGATGCTGAGCGCGGCGGTCACGAACGCGACGGCGACCTTGCGAGCAATGTTCATGTTCCCTCTCCACCTTCTACGCGAGCCCCACGGAAGACCCGGTGCCCCTAGTGTGGGCGCGCGCGTGTGCGGCGGGCGAACAAACGGGTGCCTCAAGAATCTGCATTGCATTTTTCTGCAACCGCCAGAACGCTTCGCACCCGCCCTGGCCGGGTACCAGCGCGGGGCACTGGCGGAGCCGGGGCCCACCGGTCGGACCATCCCCCGTGGCAGTCCCACCGACGGGCCCGGCGGCTCCGGTCGGCAGAGTAGTCAGAACTGCACCCGGCCGTCGCGCGAGTTGCAACAACCTGCAACGCGGCAAGCGGCGGCGGAGCCGGACCGCGATCCCCCGACTTCATCGAGGTCGCGGTCCCACACGCGAGCGACGCGCGGGGCTCAGAGGTCGCGCAGCAGTTCCTTGACCCGGATGCCGGCGGCGAACCGGGACCGGACACCCAGTGCGTCCATCAGGTCGGCGATGTCCGAGCGGACCGTCCGCACACTGATGTCGAGGGTCTCGGCGATGGCCTCGTCACGGGTGTCCACGGTGAGCAACGCCACCACCTGACGCTGGCGGGGGGTCAGCCGTGACAATCCCGTCGGGACGCCCTCCTCCGCCGGGATGGACGCAGCCAACGCCGCGTGCCAATAGCGCCAGGCGGCGTCTAGGCAGTCCGGAGCGGTGACCTCCATGATCGACGACTCTTCGTTCTCACACGGTCCGTTGAGGAGGACGTAGCGCCGGTCGATGACCTTCATCTGCACCGGACAGACGCCGAGCCGGTACTCCCCGACCTCCTCGCCGGCCAGCAGGCACCGACTCTCCGGGCCGGTCGCCTCGATGCTGAACAGACTGATCATCTGAAGCCCGTCGGCGATCAGCCGTCGGTTCTGCGGGAGGCTGATCTGCAGCTGCGGCACGAACCCAGCCGGTTTGACGGAGAGCAGATCGCGCCACCGGACACAGTCGTCGCGCATCCACCGGTTGAGGTCGGCGTTGCTGCCGGCGGCGACCACGGTCGCTCCGCAAGACTCGCCCCGCTCCAGCCGAGCCACGACCTCGCTGCGCCGGACCTGGAGAACCGCAGCGGCGTCCAGCGCCGCCTGACGCAGCTCCGCCGGAATCCGCGCGGCAAAGCTGTCGTCGACCGCCACCTTGTCCGCCATCGATCCTCGAACCCCCGAAACCGTTCTGCTCCCACCCAGGCTAGTCACCGCTCTCCGTCGACGAGGCGAGACGGGGAAACTCCGCGGACACCGGCGGTCCGAAACCTCGTGCCATCGCACGGACGGTGAACGCCCCGGCCGGGGTCCGCGCTGTTGGGCCGTTCGGGCCAGGACTCACGTCGCCCGGGTCCATGACGCCCGCACGTTGAGCGGGTCGAGGACAAGCCAATCGGGCGGCTTCCACTGCCCGCCTCCTCCGCCACCCCTTCAGCCCGTGCCAGACCCCGAAAGCTGGACGTCCGAACCCGTCAGCGCGCTCACGCCTCGCGCAGCAGCTCCTTGACCCGGGCACCGGCCGCGAACCGGGAGCGGACGCCGAGCACCTCCATCAGGTCCGCGATGTCCGAGCGCACCGTGCGGACGCTGACGTCGAGCGCCTCGGCGATGGCCTCGTCTCGGGTGTCGACGGTGAGCAGCGCCACCACCTGGCGTTGGCGCTGGGTCAGCTGCGACAGCCCGGCAGGGACGCCCTCCGTGGCAGGGAAGGACGCGGCAACCGCGGCGTGCCAGTAGCGCCACGCGGCGTCCAGGCACTCGGCCGCCGTCACCGCCATCACCGTCGTTCGGTTCCCCTCGGCCGGCCCACTGAGGAGCACGTAGCGGCGGTCGATGATCTTCATCTGCACCGGGCACACGCCGACGCGGTACTCGCCCTCAGGCTCGCCGGCGAGGAGGCAGCGAGCCTCGGCGTCGAGGCCGTCGAGGTGGAAGAGGCTGACCATCTGGAGACCGTTGGCGAGCAGCCGCCGGTTCTGCGGAAGGCTGGCCTGCAGCTGCGGCACGTAGCCGCTCGGCTGGATCGACAGCAGGTCACGCCACCGGCGGCAGTCGTCGCTCATCCAACGGTTGATGTCGGCGTTGGTACCACCGGCGACGACAGTCGCCTCACACGGCAGGCCGCGGCTCAGTCGGGTGACGAGCTCGCTGCGCCGTACCTGGAGGACCGCCGCCGCATCCAAGGCCGCCTGCCGCAGCTCCCCGGAGATTCGCAGGCCGAGACCCCCACCGACCGGAACCTTGTCCACCATCGATCTACGAACCCCCGAAACCGTTCTGCTCCCACCCAGGCTAGTCACCGCTCCCCGCCGGCGCGGCGAGTCGGGGAAACTCCCCGGACACCGGCGGTCCGGAACCACCGACCGGCCGGCACAGACGGCGAACCGCCCCGGCCGGGATGCTCGCGGCGGGGCGGTTCGGCTGGCGGAGGCGGCGGGATTTGAACCCGCGAGAGGGGTTTGCCCTCAACCCGCTTAGCAGGCGGGCGCCATAGACCGGACTAGGCGACGCCTCCTCGACAGCCCGGACAGGCTACAAGGCGGCGGGGCCGACGACCAATCAGGGCCCACGCCGGGCCCCGCGGCGTACCTCACCGCGCCCTCAGAGCGGGCGCAGACCCTGGCCGTCCTGGAGGTGACGCTGGAGATCGCGGACGAACTCCTCGCGGTCGGCGGCCAGTGCCTGCACGGGGATCGTGGTGGTGCGGCCGTCGGAGAGCCGCAGCACCACCACCGGGATCCCCCCGGGGCTCGCGGTGCCGGCCTCCGCGACCTCGCGCCACCGGGCCTCGGTGACGCCGGCGCCGCGGATCAGCCGCACCCGGTAGCCGTCCTGGCCCAGGTGGACCACCGCCACCCGCTGGGCGACCACGACGGCGGCGACGAGGACCCCGACGACCCCCAGCACCACGACCACGAGGAGCACCACGAAGGGCAGTCGCAGGAGCGCCACCAACACGGTGGCCACGACCAGGAGCACCGCGAGGACGACGAGCAGCACCCCCACGAACCGCGCGGCGAACGCCGGGGCGAGCCGATAGTCGGACGTCTGGGGGTCGGGATTGGCAGCGGCCATGCCTTGATTGAACAAGACACCGGATTCACAGGCTGCAGTGGGTTGTGGTGGGGGCCGACGCGGGTGACACTCGAATCTCCCCCATCGCTCCGGGCCACCGGGAGGTTCCGATGACCGTCACCACGACCGGGATGTCATCCGCACTGCAGGGGCTGCGCCGGGCCCTGGAGTCGTTGAACGAGCCAGGAGTGTCCGAAGGCAGCTGGAGATGGGCGGTGCGCCAGCAGATGGCGCGGGTCCGCGACACCCTCCTCGAAGAGGCGCAGTACGCCGACGAGGGGTGGCTGATCGCCCGCACCGGCAGTGTCCTGCGCGAGCGCACCGCGCTGCTCGGCCGCCTCAGCGCCCTCGGCCCGGCCGTGCTGGAGAGCCTCGACGTCGAGCCGGTGCGCGCCGAGCTGGACCGGCTGGTCGTCGACATCGGCCGGCACGCCCAGCGGCTCCACGACCTGGCCTACGACGAGGTCGAGCTCGAGCTCGGCGGCTCGGAGTAGCCGCCGGGAGGTCCGCCCCTACACTCGTCGGGTGCCCCGGGCCCGCCCGGGCACGGAGGGGTGCCGGAGTGGCCGATCGGAACCGCCTTGAAAGCGGTCGTAGGGAGACCTACCGCGGGTTCGAATCCCGCCCCCTCTGCGGTGAGCTGCCCGAGCCTGAGCGTGCGAGGGCTCGGATCCAGCAGCCAGGTCGAGTAGGCGCGCGAGCGACGAAGGAGCTCGCGACCGCCGTATCGACCCAGTCGCGCCGCCGGCGTGTCCACGATCGTCCGAGATCACGCCGACCCGCCCTCCGGCGCGGCGCGGGATTCCTACGTTGTCGCCATGAACCGCCTCGTGGCCCTCGCGCTCCCTCTCGTCTCGGCCGTGCTGATCTCCCTCGTCCCCGGCGGCACCGCCCATGCCGCCGACCCCGACACCGCGCCGGTCATCCAGACCGCGGGCCTGAGCACCGAGACCGGCGGGCTCTCGGGGTACCTCCCCATCTCGTGCGTCGTGCGCGTCGAGTTCACCGACCAGACCCCGAGCGACGCCGAGGACTACGCGATCTCCGTCGAGGGACGAGACGGGGCCGGCGCCTCCCACCAGTACGACGGACTCGGCCAGCCGGTCCCGGATGCGTTCACGATCGGGCTTCCGTGTGGTGACCTCGCCGACGGCCAGCACACCGTGACGGTCCGAGAGCACCCGGGCGAGGCCCAGGCCACCGAGAGCGAGCCCGCCGCGTTCTCCTACCGCGTCATCGACCACCCGAGCCGGCTGGACGTGGCCGTCCCCAAGGTGCGCGGCACCTACTCGGTGTACGCCGGCCGCAGGTACCGCCTCCGGCCGCAGGGCACCTGGGAGGCGCGGGCCGACATCTCCACCCGCATGTGGACCTCCAAGCGGCGCTCGGTCTTCACCTCCGACGACTGGACGGCGAACACCTCCGGCAAGGCGGCGGTCGTCTCGGTGGACTCCGCCGACGCGATGGTCGCGACGTTCAGGGTTCCCCGGCGACTCGCCGGCCGCTGGCTCTGGATCTCGGTGCTGGGCCGCACCGGGGCCTGGGGGGCGGACGGCGTCGCGGACTACCGCTACACCTTCATCCCACTCAAGGTCCTGCCCCCGAAGCGGTGACGCCGCCGTGCGGGTCAGCTACGCACGATCTCCACGAGCACGTCGCCCTCCTGGACGACGTCGCCGGGGGCGACCTTGACCGCCCGCACGACACCCGGAGTCTCGAGCAGCACGGGGATCTCCATCTTCATCGACTCCAGCAGCACGACGGTGTCCCCGGCCGCGACCGCGTCCCCGGGCGCGACCGCGACGCTCAGCACGTTGGCCACCATCTCCGCCACGATCTCGCTCACCTGCTCGCGCGCCATGCTGCGAACGTAGCGGCTACTTGCCCGTAGCCCCCACCCGAGGCCTCACGACCGGCTCACGGCGAGCTCACGGCGGGCACCGGAGCGGTCACAACAGGGCCCGGGTCCGGCTCGGCTCGGGCCGCAACGCGGCCGCCTCCTCGTCGCGGCGGCCCCGTCGGCCCCGCCCGCCGGCGGGGCCCGTGAGCGCCAGGTCGAGGCGGATCAGGACCAGACCGAGGACCAGGCCGACCACGACGCCGTACAGGGCCGAGAGACCGCTCTCCAGCATCGAGATCGAGGGGTTGACCAGCGCGACCGCGACCGGGAGCGTCGCGGCGACGCCGAACGCGCACACCCACCAGCCCTGTCGCCGCCGGGCTCGCATGTGCGTGCCCCAGGCGAGCGCGGGGACACCGAGCAGGGCCTCGAGAGGCCGCGGGAACGCCCCCAGGTGGTCGCGGCTCCAGTCGGCGACGTCGAGCAGGGAGTCGATCAGACCCGGGGTGCCGTAGCGGCGCAGCAGCTCGGCGTAGGCCAAGATCACGGCCAGCAGGACGCTGCCGACCAGCACCGTGACCACCCCGCGGCGGCCGAGCCCGTGGAGGCCGGCGCCGAGCCGGTAGACCAGGGCCAGCGCGCCGAGGAAGGACAGCGCGAGGGCGGCGTACTCGAAACGCTCGACCGTGGCGACCGGCTCGAACCCGACGGTCGCGAGCGCGCCGACGGCGGCGACCGCGACCGCGATCAGCACCTCCCGCACGACGTGCACGAACCGCACCGCCGGCACCGTGACCATCACCGCCAGCACCGCCGAGACCGCACACGTCAGCACCGCCGCCCCGGTGCGCAGCGAGTCGTCGTCGCTCACGACCGCCACCACGCCGAGCACGAGCGCCAGCAGTCCCACGACGATCGGGCGCCCCCCGGTGCGGGCCGCGAGCGCCCAGGAGTACGCCGTCACCACGGCGATCGCCCCGGCGCCGCACAGCCAGCCCACGTCGACCTCGGCGACGCACGCGACCAGCGCACCGAACCCGGCGAGCACCACGACCGTCCACACGACGACCGGAACCCAGGAGCTCGCGACCCGCTCGGCACGGGTGCGCAGACCGGTCGCCGCGCGGGCGCGGCGCGACGGCGGCCGCTCGGCTCGGCGACGCGGGGCGGACCTGGACACGGGAGGTCAGGTTACAGACGCCGGTTGGCCAGCGAGGGGTTGGTGGCCCGCGCCCGCGTGAGCGTCTCGAGGTCCACGGTCGCCCGCACGACGGTGGCCTCGTCGCCCGCCTCGGCGAGCACGTCGCCGAGCGGGTCGACGACCATCGAGTGGCCGGTGTAGCGCGGTCCCGGCTGGCCGGCGGCCGCGACGAACACGGTGTTCTCGATCGCGCGCGCCCGCAGCAGCGTGCGCCAGTGGTCGACCTTCCGGGGGCCGGCCACCCAGGCCGCCGGCACCAGCAACAGCTCGGCCCCGGCGTCCACGAGCGCCCGGGCCAGCTCCGGGAAGCGCAGGTCGTAGCAGGTCATCAGGCCGACCCGGAACCCGCCGACCGTCACGACGACCACCGGCGACGTCGGGCCGGGCGTCAGCCGGTCGGACTCGCGGTAGCCGAAGGAGTCGTACAGGTGCACCTTGCGGTACGACGCGGTCGCGGCGCCGCGGACCACCAGGGTGTTGTACGGGCGGGCCGGGTCGGGGCCCGTCTCGAACATGCCGGCCACGACGGTGGTGCGCCGCTCGGCGGCCACCCGGTCGACCTCGGTCGCGAACGGCCCGGTCACGGCCTCGGCGTACGCGCTGACGTCCGAGCCCGCCTCGCCGAAGTCGCGGGCGAACGCCTCGGGGAACACCACGAGGTCGCTGTCGGCGGGCGTCAGCTCGGCGAGCAGCCGGCGGTTGGCCTCGGGCTCGAGGCCGGAGGCGTGCTGGACCAGGGCGATCCGCAGGCGCGCGGGGGTGGTGTCGGGGGGCACGCAGCCAAGCGTGCCACCGCCTGGGAGACTGCCGGCATGGTCCTCCCCCCGGACGCCGTGGGCTTCTGCGCGATCGTGCTCGCGGGCGGCCGCGCCGCGCGGCTGGACGGCGCCGACAAGGCGTCGGTGGAGTACCTCGGCCGGACCCTGCTCGAGCACGCCCTCGAGGCGCTGCTCGACGCCGCCGAGGTCGTGGTCGTGGGCGACCCCGTGCCGACCACCCGCCCCGTGACGTTCGTCCGCGAGAGCCCTCGGTACGGCGGCCCCGTGGCCGGGCTGCTCACCGGCCGCGACGCGCTGGTGCGGGTGCCGCGCACGCTCGGCGTCCTCGCGGTCGACATGCCGCGGGTGACGTCGTGGACGTTCCGCCGGCTGTACGAGGCCGCGGCCGGCCACGACGGCGCGTTCCTCACCGATGCCGAGGGCCACCGGCAGCTGGCGGGGGTCCTGGACCCGGCCCGCCTGGACGAGGTGCGGCCCGACCACGAGGGCCAGCACGGCATGGCGTTGCGGCGGTTGCTGAGCGGTCTCGACCTGGTCGACGTGCCGCCGGAGGGCGACGAGGGACGCGACGTCGACACGTGGGCGGACCTGCGCGACCTGGGACCCGACCTGTGAGACTCGTGACGAGGGGTTGCGGGCCGCGCGACGAGACGGAAATCTGTGCCTCGTGAACCTCCACGACTGGATCGACGAGTTGAGCGACGTGCTCGATGTGGACACCGAGCTCGACGAGGCCCTGGTCCTCGACCTGGCCCGCGCCGCCGCTCACAACGTCGCCCGGCCGGCGGCGCCGATCACGACGTACCTCCTCGGGTTCGCCGCGGGCTCGCAGGGCGCGGATCCCGAGGCCGTGGAGGCCCTCGCCGCCAAGGCGCAGGCCCTGGCCGACGGGTGGGACCGGCCGGCCAACGCGCCCGACCCCGACGACATCAACGACCCCGTGCCCGACGACAGCGTCGTCGACCACTCCGGCGACGTCTTCGAGGACGAGCAGGGCGAGGACGACGACGAGGAGTGACCGACCGGGCGGTCGCCGGCGGCCGGGCAGCAGCCTCCTAGGCTGACCGCATGCGTGCCGTGATCGCCGATGGGGCCGGCGGCCCCGAGATCCTGTCCGTCGCCGAGCTGCCGGACCCGGAGCCCGGACCCGGCGAGGTCGTGCTCGCGGTGGCGGCCGCCGGGCTCAACCGCGCCGACCTGCTGCAGCGGCAGGGCTTCTATCCGCCGCCACCGGGCGCCTCCGACGTGATCGGCATGGAGTGCAGCGGCACGGTCGCGGCCGTCGGCGAGGGCGTCTCCGGCTGGTCGGTCGGTGATCCCGCGTGCGCGCTGCTGGCCGGGGGCGGGTACGCCGAGCGGGTCGCCGTACCGGCCGGGCAGCTGATGCCCGTGCCCGACGGCGTCGACCTGGTCACCGCCGCCGCGCTGCCCGAGGTGGCCTGCACGGTGTGGTCGAACGTCTTCATGGTGGCCGGGCTCCAGCCGGGCGAGGCGCTCCTGGTGCACGGCGGCGCGGGCGGCATCGGGACGTTCGCCCTCCAGCTCGCCCACCACCACGGGGCGCGGGTGCTCACCACGGCCGGCACCGCCGAGAAGCGGGCCGCCTGCGCGGCGCTCGGGGCCGACGTGACCATCGACTACCGCGAGCAGGACTTCGTGGCCGAGACGCGGGCCGCGACCGGGGACCGGGGCGCCGACGTGATCCTCGACAACATGGGAGCGAAGTACCTCGACCGCAACCTCGACGCGCTCGCCACGGAGGGCCGCCTCGTGATCATCGGCATGCAGGGCGGCACCCGCGCCGAGCTCGACATCAACAAGCTGCTGCGCAAGCGCGGCGCGATCATCGCGACCACGCTGCGGGCCCGTCCGGCCGAGGAGAAGGCGGCGATCTGCGCCTCGGTCGTCGAGCACGTGTGGCCGCTCGTGGCCGACGGCCGGGTCCGCCCGGTGGTGCACGGCACGATGCCGCTGGACCAGGTGGCGGCCGCGCACACGCTGATGGAGTCCGGGGAGCACAGCGGGAAGATCCTGCTCACGGTCTGAGGCGAACGACGGATGGATACGGTGGAGGCATGAGCGAGCAGGGCGGACAGGACGAGCAGGAGCAGCAGGTCGTGATCATCGGGCCCGACGGGCAGCCGATGGGCTCGGTGCCCGCCTCGGCGCTGCAGCCCGAGGAGGGCACGGGCGGCGAGGAGGGCGACGAGCGCGCCATTACCGACCTCGTCGAGCAGCCGGCCAAGGTGATGCGGATCGGCAGCATGATCCGCCAGCTGCTCGAGGAGGTGAAGGCCGCCCCGCTCGACGAGGCCAGCCGCAACCGGCTCCGGGAGATCCACCAGGCCTCGATCAAGGAGCTCGAGGCCGGGCTCGCGCCCGAGCTCGTCGAGGAGCTCGAACGCCTCGCGCTGCCGTTCACCGACGACACGGTGCCCTCCGAGGGCGAGCTCCGGATCGCCCAGGCCCAGCTTGTCGGCTGGCTCGAGGGCCTCTTCCACGGCATCCAGACCGCGATCTACGCCCAGCAGATGGCCGCCCGCGCCCAGTTCGAGCAGATCCGGCGCGCGCTGCCGCAGGCGATGACCCAGGCGCCCGGCCAGCCGCACCCCGAGGGCCAGGCACCGCGCCCGCCGGCTTCGCGCGTGCCGCCGCACCCGGCGCCGCCGCGGTGCTGGTCGGCCTCCTCGGCCTGGTGGTCGTACGCCGCCTGGCTCGCCGCTGACCGACCCGGGGTCGGGTGCCTCTCAGA
>NZ_DASWVI010000046.1:0-1997 GCF_036401255.1 Nocardioides sp.
AGCATGGGTAAGCAGGAAGACTTCGTGCTCCGCGCTCTGGAGGAGCGCGACGTCCGCTTCGTCCGGTTGTGGTTCACCGACGTCCTGGGCTTCTTGAAGTCCGTGGCGGTGGCTCCGGCCGAGCTGGACGGCGCGTTCTCCGAGGGCATCGGGTTCGACGGGTCCGCGATCGAGGGCTTCGCCCGCGTCTACGAGGCCGACATGCTGGCGATGCCCGACCCCTCGACGTTCCAGATCCTGCCGTGGCGGGGCGAGGGCCCGTCCACGGCCCGGATGTTCTGCGACATCATGATGCCGGACGGCTCCTCGTCGTACGCCGACCCGCGCCACGTGCTCAAGCGCACGCTCGGCAAGGCCGCCGACCAGGGGTTCACCTTCTACACCCACCCCGAGATCGAGTTCTACCTGTTCAAGGACAGCCCCGAGGCCGGGGCCGAGCCCGAGCCGGTCGACCGCAGCGGCTACTTCGACCACACCGCGACCTCGATGGGCGCCGACTTCCGCCGCGAGGCGATCAGCATGCTCGAGTCGATGGGCATCTCGGTGGAGTTCAGCCACCACGAGGGCGGACCGGGCCAGCAGGAGATCGACCTGCGCTACGCCGACGCGCTGAGCACCGCCGACAACGTGATGACGTTCCGCACCGTGATCCGCGAGGTGGCGCTCGGCCAGGGGGTGTGGGCCTCGTTCATGCCCAAGCCGTTCACCACCCACCCGGGCTCCGGGATGCACACCCACGTCTCGCTGTTCGAGGGCGACCGCAACGCGTTCTTCGAGGCGGGCGCGGAGTACCAGCTCTCCAAGACGGGGCGGCAGTTCATCGCCGGCGTCCTGCGGCACGCCAACGAGATCAGCGTGGTCACCAACCAGTGGGTCAACAGCTACAAGCGGTTGATGTTCGGCGGCGAGGCGCCGTCCTACATCTGCTGGGGCCACAACAACCGCTCGGCGATGATCCGGGTGCCGATGTACAAGCCCAACAAGGGTCAGTCCACGCGCATCGAGCTGCGCACGATCGACGCGGCCTGCAACCCCTACCTGGCGTTCGCGGTGGTCCTGGCCGCGGGCATGAAGGGCATCACCGAGGGCCACGAGCTGCCCCGCGAGGCCGAGGACGACGTGTGGGCGCTGACCGAGCGCGAGCGCAAGAGCCTCGGCATCGAGCCGCTGCCCAAGAGCCTCGCGGAGGCGATCGCCGTCGCGGAGCACTCCGAGCTGCTCGCCGAGACGCTCGGCGAGCACGTCTTCGACTACTTCCTGCGCAACAAGCGGGCGGAGTGGGAGGAGTACCGCGGCCAGGTCTCCGCGTTCGAGCGCGACCGCATGCTGCCGGTCCTCTGATGGGCGGGTCCGTGCTCGTGGTCGAGCACGACGCCGAGTGCCCGCCGGCGCTCCTCGGCACCTGGCTGGCCGAGGCGGGTTGCGACCTCGAGGTCCGCCGGCCCTACGCGGGCGACGACCTGCCGGCGCTCGCGGCGTACGACGGGCTCCTGGTGCTGGGCGGTCCGATGGGTGCGAACGACGACGAGCGGCACGGCTGGCTCGGGCCCGTGAAGGACCTGGTGCGCGACGCGCGCGACACCGGGGTGCCGGTGCTCGGCGTCTGCCTGGGCCACCAGCTCGTCGCCGTCGCCCACGGCGGCAGGGTCGAGCGCAACCCGCGCGGCCAGCAGGTCGGACTGCTCGAGGTCGGCTGGACCGATGCCGCCGGTGACGACCCGCTGTTCGGGCCGCTCGCGACGCCGCGCCGCGGCGTGCACTGGAACGACGACGTGGTGACCGAGCTGCCACCCGGCGCGGTGCTGCTCGCGACCGCCGCCGGCGGCGAGGTCCAGGCCGCGCGGTTCGCGGCGCGCGCGTGGGGGATCCAGCTGCACCCCGAGGTCGACGGCCCCGTCCTGCTCCCGTGGGCCGAGTCCGACCGCGGCTCGCACGAGACCCGCGGCATCGATACCGACGCCGTGCTCGGCGAGATCGACGCCGCCCGGGCCGAGCTG
>NZ_DASWVI010000047.1:0-7614 GCF_036401255.1 Nocardioides sp.
CGTCGTCGGCGTCCGCCTGGCCCAGCGCGGCGCGACACACCCGCAGCACGGTCGCCCCGTGCTCGGCCACGACCTCGTCGAACGGCTTCACCTTCGAAAGACGCTCCCCGGCACTCGTTTGTGAGGTGTGCGCGGTCCATCGTCGCCCAGGGACGGGCATGGCGGCCACGCTTGCTGCCGCCCGGCAGGCCGAGCACGGCTGGCGGTGTCGCACGCTCGCAGGTCAGGGACCGGTGCGGGCCCGGACCTCGCGGATGCGATCCAGGTTGTCCTCCCCCCACGCGGCCAGAGGGAGGAGCGCGGCGTTCAGCGAGCGGCCGAACTCGGTGAGCGAGTACTCGACCTTGGGCGGCACCTCGGAGTGCACCAGCCGGTCGACGACACCGTCCGCCTCGAGCTCCCTGAGCTGCTGGATGAGGATGCGCTCGCTGATCCCGGGCAAGGCCCGGCGCAACTCCCCGAAGCGATGGCTCCGCTCGTGGAGCGCCCACAGCAGCAGTCCCTTCCACTTGCCGCCGACGACATCCAGGGCCGCGTCGACACCGCAGGAGTACACCGGACGGCCCGAGGCGTCGGTCGGTCTGGTTGCCATGACTGCCCTCCCCTGAGATCGCCGTCCGATCCTAGCCGCACTGCTGGCCCGGCAGGTACTGACAAAATTGTAGGTACTTGTCGATCTGCGAGCGTCTCCCTAGCGTCGGCGCCAGAAGCTCTCACGACAGGAGAAGAGACGGACCATGCGCACCCAGTCAGTGACCCTCAACGGGCAGACGATCTCGTACGTCGAGCAGGGCGAGGGCCCGCTCGTGCTCCTCCTCCACGGATTCCCGGAGTCGGCCGCGGTCACCTTCCGCCACACCCTCCCTGCCCTGGCCCGGGCCGGATTCCGAGCGGTGGCCCCGAGCATGCGCGGCTTCGCTCCCTCGTCCCTCCCCGCAAGCGGAGAGATCCTCCTGCCGGAGCTGGTCGAGGACGCCCTCGCGCTGCATGACGCCCTGGACGGGGACGAGCGCGCGGTGCTGCTCGGGCACGACTGGGGCGCGGCCACGGCCTGGGCCGCGGCGACCGCCGCCCCCGAGCGTTGGGCGAGGGTCGTGACCAGCGACGTCCCACCGCTCCAGTTCTTCGCGGGATACGCCGCGTCGTTCGAGGGCATCGAGCGGCTGAACCACTTCTGGTTCTTCCAGATGGGGTTCGCCGAGCACCTGATCGCCGCCGACGACAACGCCTACCTGGCGGAGGTCCTGCAGCGGCGGTGGACCGGACCGGACCACGATGCCACCGAGGACATCGCCGGCATGCGCTCGGCCATCGGCGACCCCGAGCGTCTCAAGGTGGCCCTCTCGCTCTACCGGAGGAACTTCGCCGTCGACGAGATGGGCACGCCGGAGTGGGAGTCGGCACAGGTCGCACTCTGGGGAGACCTCCCCACCCAGCCGACTCTCTACCTGCACGGCACCGAGGACCACAGCGTCCGGTTGACCGAGGAGGATCTCGCGATGATCGAGAAGTCGCTGGCCCCCGGATCGGAGGCCCACCTCATCCAGGGAGCCGGGCATATCGTTCCGGCCGAGAAGCCCGACGACTACAACCGACGGGTCATCGACTTCCTCACGCGCTGAACCCGGCCAGCTCACCGTCGCGCGGTCGCCGTCGGCGGTCCCCGAGCTCCAGAACGGCGCCGGAGCTGGCTCGGATGACCTCGGCCAACCAGCTCGGCACCGCGTCCCCCACGTAGGGGCGTACGAGGCCGTACGGGCTGTCGATCGCGGCGACGCGGACCAGCACGCGGTGCCGCGGGCTCGGTCGGGAATAGCGCGCAACGGTCAGTTCGGCCAACCGCTCGTTGACACCCGCATTGATCTCGACCACCTCGGCCCGACAGGACTCCGGTGCGCTCGCCATGAGCCGGGACTGGCGGAACAGCGTCATCGCGGCCGCGTCGGCGCGGTGATCGCGAGTGAAGGTGGCCACGCACACGGCCATGTCCAAGATGGCGCGCTGCGGATCGGCTTCCCGGCCAGCGGCCAGGTAGCGCTCGTGGAATCGGCGCACACTGCGGATCCACAGGCGCACGAGGAGCTCCTCTCGCGACGGGAACCGGTGGTAGATGGACCCACTGGGCGCCCCGAGCCGGCGGGCGACGGCACCGATCGTCACGTCGGCGCCCGAGCCGCGAGTCAGGACCTCCTCGGCCGCCGCGTCCAAGATCCCGTCGCGAGTGAACTTGGCGGCAGGCACCTGCCGACCGTATCGGCTGTCCGTGACGATTTCTAGAACCAGGCCTCTAGAGTGACGTCTCTAGAGCGAGTTCGCCAACAGATCAGGAGATGACCGTGGGGCACCCGAAGACGACCGGAGGACGCGCTGGACCGATCGCCTGGCTCGCGATCGGCACCCTGCTCGCCGCGATCGCGCTGGCGATCCACGGGCAGGCGGCGTACGTCGATCGCATCGCGCCGGCCTGGACACCGATCCTCGGGTCGCTCCTCGCGCTCGCGTGCGCGACGGGCGCTCGAGGCCGCCGACTGATCGGGCTCGGCGCTGCCGTGCTCCTCCTGCCCTCGGCGATCGCGGGCGTCTTCCATGTGCTGCGCGCGACGGGCGCCATCCCGCTCGAGGTGGATGGGGCGGCCGTGCCCGCCTCGCTCGGGGCAGCGCTCACGCTCACGGCCGTCTGGATCCGCTGTCATCCCCTGCGCGGTGACTGCGGTCAGCCGCTCGACCCGCCCCGCTGGGTGGTCGGGCTGGGGGTCGCTAGCGCGACGATCTACCCGGCCCTGAAGACCCTGTGGCTGACCGGCATCGGCTGGCTCGCTCCCCCCGGGCTCGGGCCCGAGATCGATGCGGAGTACGCAGTACCGGTGACGCTCGCGTTGCTCGGCGCGTCGGCCACCGCTCTCGCTCTTCGGTGGTGGGATCGCCCCGCACCGCACCGCGCCCACGGCGCCGCCACTATCGGCGGGTTGGCACTCGCCGGCCTCGGGATCTGTGGCCTGAACGCCACGATCTCGACCACCACTCCCGAGGACCCGGTCCTCGGGGTCGTCGTCTACGGCAGTTGGCTGCTCTGGGGACTGGCGACCCTGGCCGTGGCCAGCCGGCTGTCGCCGATCCGTGGCGAGTCAGCGCCGAATCCGACCTCTCGGACGGCGACCCGTGTGTAAAGTCGGTGCCTGCCGAGTCGGATCTCGATGGAAGGGAGTGTGGGTTGATGCAGGACGCGCAGCGCGCCTGTGTGGGCGCGCCTGAAGCCGACCCACGTTCTCCGGCCTCGATCCGGTTCCAGCCTCGCCACTGAGGCTGCGCTCGCGCAGTCCGAGCTGGCGACTCGGCAGTCAGACGAGGCCCTTTCTGTAAGGGACCCAGCTCGTTGTCACCATCACCGACACCATCACCGACACCCGAACCCGACCGTCCGCCCGTTCCCGCACTCCTCGACCTGGGCTGGGACGACTTCTTCCGCGACGCCTTCACCGAGCGCGCCATCCCCGGGTGGACCCCGGCGCGCCTCGCGCGCGTCGACCGCACCCAGGTGACCGCCCTCACGCCCGATGGACCGGTCCGGGCCACGCCCGGCGGTCACCGCGTCTGCACGGGCGACTGGGTCGCCCTCCGCCCAGGAGATCCCCCCGAGGTCGCCGAGGTTCTGCCGCGTCGGACCGCCGTCGTACGCGCCAGTTCCGCACGCACCTCCGAGGCGCAGGTCTTGGCAGCCAACGTCGACACCGTGGCGATCGTGGTCTCCCTCGCCACCCCGCTGGACCCGGGACGAGTCGAGCGCCTGACGGCGCTCGCCTGGGACAGCGGCGCGCGCCCCGTGCTCGTCCTCACGAAGGCCGACTGCGTGACGGGCCAGGAGAGGGCCGCCCTGGCGCGCTCCGCGGCCGACCTGGCTCCCGGAGTCGAGGTGCTGCCGACCAGCTCCGTCACCGGCGAGGGACTTGTCCGGCTGCGCCAGGCACTCACCGGGACCGTCGTCGTGCTCGGATCCTCCGGCGTCGGGACGTCGACCCTCGGCAACACGTTGCTCGGCGCCGATCGGCTGAGCACGGGGCGCGTCCGGGGCGCGGACGGCAAGGGCCGCCACACCACGGTCCACCGCGAGCTCGTGCCGCTCCCGGGCGGGGGCGTCCTGATCGACACCCCTGGCCTGCGAGGAGTCGGACTGCACGACTCGGAGGCCGGTCTACAACAGGTGTTCGCCGAGATCGAGGAGCTCGCCGCTCGCTGCAGGTTCACCGACTGCGAGCACACCACCGAGCCCGGGTGCGCCGTCGCCGAGGCGATCGCCGAAGGACTGCTGCCCGAGCGGCGCCTGGCCAGCTATCGCAAGCTCCAGCGCGAGAACAGCTGGGCCGCCTCACGCACCGACGCGCGCTTGCGCGCCGAACGAGAGAACCACCGCAAGGCCATCTCCCGGGGCTTGCGTGCCACCTACGACTTCCGAGGGAAGCAGCGATGACCGCACGAGACACCCACCGGCCCGACACCGGCACGACCCCCGCGAACACGGGCTCGCCCGTATGGAGGACGTGGTCGGAGCGGGCCGCCGACCTGGCAAGCATCCGCGAGGTCCTGCTGGCCGCGTTCCCGACGAGCCTGGAGGCCGATCTGGTCGAGGCGTTGCGCGAGGACCCCACGGCCTGGCTGCCACGGCTGTCCACCGTCGCGGCCGCCGACGACGGGACCGTTGCCGGATACTCGCTCCTGACCCGCTGCCATGTGGGCGAGGCCCCGGCGCTCGCACTCGGCCCCTGTGCGGTCCGTCCGCGACACCAGGGCCAGGGCGCCGGGACGGCGGCGATCCGGGCCGGCCTCGAGGCGGCGCAACGCAGCGGGGAGAACCTCGTGGTGGTCCTCGGGCACGCCGAGTACTACCCGAGGTTCGGCTTCGACCGGGCCTCGCTGTTCGGCATCTCGGCGAGCTTCGAGGTGCCCGACGAGAACCTGATGGCCCTCTCCCTGGCCCCCTCCTCACCGGTTCCCCGGGGACAGATCCGCTATCCGGCCGCGTTCGGGGTGTGAGGCCCCGCCGGACTGTGCCTCGAGGCTGAGGCTCGCCCTGGTCGCGGACCGACACTCCGACGCGACGAACCCCTGACCCGCGGTGTCGCAGGTCAGGGGTTCGTCAGCGGAGCCGCCTGTCGGAATCGAACCGACGACCTATTCATTACGAGTGAATCGCTCTACCGACTGAGCTAAGGCGGCGTGCTGGCCGGCGCTGGAGTCCCAGGGTCCGGGCAACCCGGAGAAGTATACGGACGCCGGTCCGGTGCACGAAAACGGCACCGGGTCCGGCGTCCGGGGTCTGAGGTGGGCGGCTCTCAGGCGGCGAGCGTGGTCTGCGGACGGCGCTCGGCGGCGCGGCCGGTGACCATCGTCTGCGCGGAGCCGCACCAGCACTCGAACTCCACGACGATGCCGTGGTCGGTGTTGGTCAGGCCGGTGACCTGGCTCGGGAAGATCAGCTCGCGCTTGCCGCACGCGGTGCAGTGGTGATCGAACATCGAGACCTCCCTCGAGGAGTCGGTGGTGGACGCTTCACTCCATTCTCGGCGGGCAGGCGGCATAGGGGTAGCCTTGGTTTCCTTATGAACCCCTAGGATCTACCTTGAGGATCGCCGATGGTCTCGTTGCACCAGCTCACCTGCTTCCTCGCCACCTACGAGCACGGGTCGCTGACGGCGGCGGCCGAGGAGCTCGGCTACGCCCAGCCCTCGGTCTCCGAGCAGATCCGCACGCTGGAGAAGGGACTGGGCGTGCAGCTGTTCCGACGGGTCGGCCGCGGCGTCGTGCCGACGACCGTCGCGGACACCCTGCGCCCGCACGCCGAGAAAGTGCTGGCAAGCGTCGACGAGGCGCGGCAGGCGGTGCGGAGCGTGAAGTCGCTGGAGACCGGCACGATCCGGTTCGGGATGTTCGGCATCGCCCGCCTGTACGCCGGCGCGGGGCTGATCGCCGACGTCCTCTCCCGCTACCCCGGCGTGCGCGTCGAGCTGGTCGGCCAGAACTCCACCGAGGTCACCGAGGACCTGCGCCGAGGCCGGCTCGAGGCCGCGATGCTCGCGGTCCCCAACGTCGACAGCGAGGGGATGACCGTGCTCCCGGTCGCCCGCGAGGAGCTCGTCTACATCAGCGCGGACCCCGCGCGCCTCACCTCGCCGGTCACCGCGCACCGGCTCGCCCAGGCACCGCTGGTGCTCTCGGAGACGACGTACCGCGCCGTCGACTCGACCCGCGCGACCCTGCGCCAGATGCTGCACACCACCGGGCGCAACCCGGCGACCCGGATCGAGGTCGAGGACGTCGAGACCGCGGTCGAGCTCGTGGGCATGGGGTACGCCGACTCCGTGGTCCCCAAGGGGGCCGCCCTGCAGCTGCTGCCCCGGTTGGCACCCCAGGCCGGCTGGGTCGCGCTCCGGCCACGCCAGTACGACACGTTCGCCGTCGTGCACCGCGCCGGAGCGATCCTCTCCCCCGCGGCCCGGCTGATGATCGAGCTGGCGACCAAGCGGATGCAGGCGATCGCCGAGCCGGTGACGCCCCGCCCGGCGCGGGCTACCGTCGACGCATGAGCGCCGAGCAGACCGTCCGCAGCTTCCTCGAGCACCTCGCCCGCGCCGAGACCGAGGACGCCGTCGCGCTGCTCGACCCCGACGTCGAGTGGCGCAACACCGCGATGCCGGCCTTCCGCGGCGAGCGGGTGCACCAGATGATCCGCGACATGGCGCGCCGTGGCGTCGGCTTCGACGTCGAGTGGCACCACGTCGCGGCGACCGGCGACGCCGACGGCTCCGAGAGTGGCACCGTCCTGACGGACCGCACCGACGTGATCGCCTACTCCGGCTGGGAGACGTCGTTCCGCGTCCGCGGGACCTTCACGGTCACCGACGGCCGGATCACGCTCTGGGACGACTCGTTCAGCTGGCTGGAGCTGCTGGGCTCCGGCCTGGTCGGCCTCGGCAAGGTGTTGACCTCGCGCTGACCGGCCGCGCGCCCCTACGCTGCGACGCGTGTGCGACACCGTCGTCTTCCGCACCGACTCGGGCATGGTGCTCGCGAAGAACTCCGACCGCGACCCCAACGAGGCGCAGCTGTGGGCGTGGACGCCGGCCGCCGACCACGCGGCCGGCTCGCGCACCCGGACCACGTACGTCGACCTGCCGCAGGTCACGCACACGCACGCGACCGTGGTCTCCCGGCCGTGGTGGATGTGGGGCGCCGAGATGGGCGCCAACGAGCACGGCGTCGCGATCGGCAACGAGGCGGTGTTCACCAAGGAGCCCACCTCGCTCGAGCCGGGGCTGCTCGGCATGGACCTGCTCCGGCTCGCGCTCGAGCGCGCGGCCTCGGCCCGCGACGCCGTCCAGGTGATCGTCGCGCTGCTCGAGAAGCACGGCCAGAGCGGGCCGTGCAGCATCGAGCACCGGCGGTTCACCTACCACAACAGCTTCCTGGTCGCCGACCGCGAGGGCGCGGTCGTGCTCGAGACCGCGGGCCGGCACTGGGCGGCCGAGGACGTCACGGGCGCCGCGCGCAGCATCAGCAACGGGCTGACCATCCCCGGCTTCGCGGAGCGGTACGCCGACCGGCTGCGCGGCCGGGTCGCCG
>NZ_DASWVI010000048.1:0-1804 GCF_036401255.1 Nocardioides sp.
CCAGGGCGTCGGCCTCGGCGTGCGGGGTGCCCGCGCCGCGGTGGTGGCCCTCCGCGACCGTGCCGCCGTCGTCGTCGAGGAACACGCAGCCGACGCGGGGGTTGGGCCCCAGCGGCACGCCGGGGGTCGCGGCCAGCTCGAGGGCGCGCCGCATGGCCGCCTGCTCGGCTGCGGTGAACGTCATCCGGTCTGCCCCTCGTGTCCGCTCGCGGGACTCCGGGGCCGACGGTCCGTCCGCGCGTGAGGACACGTGCGGACGACACCTGCGTGCGCTTCCCATCCGGACTTTCACCGTCGGTCCAGGACTCTCACCTGGTCAACCGGTCACTGGCTGTGACCGGGTCGCGGACTTCTGGGCCTCAACCCAGTCACCGCCGGTTCGGAATTACACCGACCCCAGAGCACGCGAGTTCGAGAACTCGTCGAGGTCGAGTGTGCCACAGCAGCGGTCGCGATCCGCCTGCCGTCCACGTGGCGCGCCTCACGTGGGATCACCCGAGCCGCCGCGTGCTGCGGTTTGGTCACCAACGACATCCTCGGGGCCGGTGTGTCTGCCGTTGGTGACCAAACGGCACAGACTCCGCCAGCGGCGGGCAGGGACGCGGGTCAGCTCGCGGCGGCCTCGGCCCGCGCACGCAGCTCGGCGACCATCCGGTCGGGGTCGTCGGCGGAGTAGACGGCCGACCCGGCGACGAACGTGTCGGCGCCGGCCTCGACGCAGCGCTCGATGGTGTCGAGGCTGATGCCGCCGTCGACCTGGAGCCAGGTCTCCACGCCGTGCTTGTCCATGAGCTCCCGGGCCCGGCGGATCTTCGGCAGGCACAGGTCGAGGAACCTCTGCCCGCCGAAGCCCGGCTCGACGGTCATGATCAGGAGCATGTCGAGCTCGGGGAGCAGCTCCTCGTAGGGCTCGACCGGCGTCGCGGGGCGCAGCGCCATGCTCGCGCGGGCGCCGTGGGCGCGGATCTCGCGGGCCAGCCGGACGGGCGCGCGGGCCGCCTCGACGTGGAAGGTCACCGAGCCGCACCCGGCCTCGACGTACGCCAGCGCGTTGCGGTCGGCGTCCTCGATCATCAGGTGCGCGTCGAGGGGCACGTCGGTGGAGCGCGCGAGCGCCTCGATCATGGTCGGCCCGAACGTGAGGTTGGGGACGAAGTGGTTGTCCATCACGTCCACGTGCACCCAGTCGGCGCTGGGGATCCGCGCGACCTCCGCGCCGAGCGCGGCGAAGTCGGCGTTGAGGATGCTCGGGGTGATCTGGATGCCCACGCGCCGATCCTAGGGTTCGGGCTCGCCGGGCGCCTCCGCGCCCTCGCGGTCGTCGCGCTCGGCCCACTCCAGCAGCGGCGCGATGTCGTAGGGGCCGCGGCCGCCGCCGTCGTCGATGTCGGCGTGCAGGTCGCCGAGCTCGGCGAACCGCTGGGGCACCGTGAAGATCGTGAAGTCCCGCGGGTCCGCATGGTCGACCTCGTCCCAGCGGATCGGTGTGGACACCCGGGCGTCCGGGAGGCCGCGGACGGAGTACGCCGCCGCGATGGTGTGGTCGCGGGCGTTCTGGTTGTAGTCCACGAAGACCGTGCTCGGGTCGCGGTCCTTGCGCCACCAGGTGAGGTCGACGTCGTCGGGGGCGCGGCGCTCGACCTCGCGGGCGAACGCCCACGCGGCGCGGCGTACGTCCTTGAAGCCGTGGTCGGGGCGGATCCGGACATAGACGTGCAGACCCTTGCTGCCACTGGTCTTCGGGAAGCCGACGACGCCCAGCTCGTCGAGGACCTCGTGGACGACGTGGGCGACCCGGCGGACC
>NZ_DASWVI010000049.1:0-2615 GCF_036401255.1 Nocardioides sp.
CAGCACGAGGGCGACCCCGGCCGCCGACCCGCCCGCGTGCCCGGGGGCGCCCTCGACCAGCAGCGCCACGGCGCTCAGCACCATCAGCACGGCCGCGCCACCCAGCCCGGTCCACCGGGCCGCGCCGGGACCCCACGTGGCGAGCTCGGTCTCGACCACGTCCGCCATCGTCTCGACCGGGTCGTCGTCGCGGCGGGCCGCCTCGTCGGCGGAGGCGGAGGCGGCGGTGACGGTCAGCAGCGCACCGTCCTCGACACCCTGGTGGGCCAGGCCGGCATCGCTCCGCAGGCCGTGTCCGTCGGCGAGCGTCACGCGGTAGCCCCCGTGAGCAGCCGCGGGATCCAGCACGCCGACGCTGCGCGCCAGCTCGGGGACGAGCTCGGCCACCGGCACCATCCCCGGCAGCGCGAGATCGACCCGGCGGACGCCGGAGACGACGCTGACCCGCAGGAGGCCCGAGCGGGGCGTCGCGCCCCGGGTCACTGCCCGAACGCCGCCGCGCCGCGCCGGTCGGCCGCGCGGTAGTCGGCGTTGGACTGGGCGACCGCGGCGCTGGTGTCGTGCAGGAGTCCCTTCATCTCCTGCATGGCGCGATCCCAGGTGGCCTTGGCCGTGAGGTATGCCTGCTGGGCGCCGCCGGCCCAGTCGCTGCGCAGCGGCGCCAGCTCCGACTCGAGCCGGTCGAGCCGGTCGTCGATGCGCTTGACCGCGTGGGCGAGGTCGCCGGCCACGGTGTCCAGGCCGGCGTGGTCGACGCGAAGTCCGTCGAGGCTCATCTCGTTCACTCCTGACGTGTCGCGAGGCGCGCTCAGCCGAGCCGGCCGGCGACGCGGTGGTAGGTGGACGACTGGGTGTCGTCGGTGGACATGAAGTCGCGCTCGGTCGAGGTCAGCGAGGCCTCGAACGCGTCGAGCGCGTCGGTGATCGTGCGCTGCTTGTCGGTCCACGCCTGGTGCAGCGTGAAGAACGCCGACCCGCCGGCGCCGACCCAGGCGCCCTGCTGGGCGAGGATCTGCTGCTCGAGCCCCTTGCTCAGCGCGTCGAAGTCCGCCTTGGCGTCGGCCACGAGACCCGCGGCCCGGGTGAGCGCGCGCTCGCCCTGCCCCATCTCCTGTGCATGCGTCATGTCGCCAGCTCCTTCCCCCTGGGCGGCTCGCGCCGCTCGAGGATCGTGTGTGTGGTGGTGGTCCGCCGGGATCGGCCCGGGCCGGACACGGGTCGATTGCCCGAGCCCCGAGGGGGCGAAACCGGCCCTCCACCGGCCTGTGGAGAACCCGTGCGTCCGGTCATCCACAGGCGCTCGGGGCCAGGCGTCGCCGGCCCGACGCGGGGGTAGGCGTCCACGCAGAGCACCCGACGGACGGGTGCGCCGAAGGACGGGACGACCGCCTCATGAGCACCACGGGTCGCGACGCGCGCCTCGACGTACCACCCCTGCCCACGGGCCGGATCGTGCTGGAGCCGCCGCCGGAGCTGCAGCCGCGGGAGGCCGCGGGCGGCGCACTGATGAACGCCCTCCCGATGCTCGGCAGCCTCGGCTCCGTCGCCCTGGTCGCGTCGATGGGACGAGCCGGCGGTGGCCGCGCACTGCTCGCGGGCGGGCTGTTCCTGCTCTCGACCATCGGCTTCGTCCTGGTCCAGGTGGACCGCCAGCGCCGGCAGCGCCGCCAGCAGGTGCACCAGCCGCGCACCGGCTACCTGACCTATCTCGCCGGCGTACGCCGGGCCGCACGGGCGGCCGCGGCCCAGCAGCGCCGGGCGCTCACGTGGCACCACCCCGACCCCGAGGCCCTGCCGGCCCTCGCCGCCGAGCGGTCACGGGTCTGGGCGCGCCAGCCGGGGGACCCGGCGTTCCTGCGGGTCCGCTACGGCGTGGCAGACCAGCCGCTGGCGCTGGAGCTCGTCCCACCCGCCGACGACCCGAGCGGCAGCGCCGATCCGGTGGCGGCGGCCGCGCTGCGCCGGCTGCTGGGGGTGCACCGGCTCCAGCCGGACCTCCCGGCCACGCTCGACCTGCACGCCGTCGGGCGGGTCGAGCTGCACGGCCCCGACGAGCAGGCCCGGTCCCTCGCGCGGGCGATGGTCTGCGCGGGTGTCGCCGGCCACGGCCCCGAGCAGCTCGCGGTCGGGGTGCTGGCCGCCGAGACGCGGCTCGCCCACTGGGACTGGGTGAAGTGGCTGCCGCACGCCTGGAGCGGGCGCCGGTCCGACTCCGTGGGGCCGATGCGGATGGTCGCGACCACCCCGGCCGACCTCGCCACCCTGCTGCCCGCGGACCTGGGCGATCGGCCCCGGTTCGGGTCCGACGACCGCCCGGCAGCACCCCACCTGCTGCTCGTGGTCGACGGGGCCGACCTCCCGATGGACGGCGCCGTCGTACCCGCCGACGGGCTGCACGGCGTCACGGTTCTCGAGCTGCCCGGAGGTCGCGACGACCATCCGGAGCGCCCCGGCCTGCGGATCGAGATCGACGGCACCACCCACGACGCCGACGACCGGCCCACCGTGCTCGTGCACCAGGGCCGGGAGGACCCGACGCCGGCCCGCGCGGACCAGTGCCCGGTCGCGACCGCCGAGGCGCTCGCCCGCCGCCTGACACCGCTCGGGGCGGCCGG
>NZ_DASWVI010000050.1:0-10547 GCF_036401255.1 Nocardioides sp.
TGGGTGTCGACGACGTGGTCGACGACGTCGGCGGCGCTCCAGCCCTCGCACGGGCTGGGCGCGGACCAGTCGGTCGTGGCGGTGACGAGGGCGGTGAATCGGTCGGCTGCGTCGAGGAAGAAGCTCATGGCGCCCAGCATCTGGGGCCCGATGTCGGCGGTGCTTGAAAGAATCCGACACATGACGGGCAGCGGCGACATCCGGCGCATCGACCCGACCGAACGCGCCCACCTGCTCGACCCGACCGGGTTCACCCCGCCGATCCACCGGTTCGCGCCGAGCCCGGCCCTCGCGCCGTTGGTGCGGCGCTACTGGATGCCGGTCTGGTCGCTGCCGCCCGGACGGGTCTCGGTGCAGCGGGTGCTGCAGTACCCGGTCTGCCTGATCGTCGTCTCCGACTCCTACGCCACGCTGATCGGCCCGAGCAGCGGGCTGTCGACGACCGAGCTCAGCGGGTCGGGGTGGGCGCTGGGCACGATGCTCCAGCCGGCGGCCGGCCTCGCGCTCGTCGGCGGGCCCGTCCACCGGCTCACCGACCGGGCGGTCCCGCTCGCCGACGACGACCTCGTGCGCCGCATCCGCGACGCGGTGGCGGGCGAGCCCGACGACCCCGAACGCCAGCGGGCGGCGGTGGCGATCGTCGAGGACCGGCTCGCCCGGCTGCTCCCGGTCGACGAGGAGGGCCTGCTCGTCAACGCGATCGTCGAGCACGTCGAGACCGACCCGGACGTGCAGCGCGTCGGCCAGGTGTGCGACGAGTTCGCGCTCGCCGAGCGCACCCTGCAGCGGCTGACCGCCCGCCGGATCGGCCTGTCCCCGAAGTGGCTCATCCAGCGGCGCCGGCTGCACGAGGCCGCCGAACGGCTGCGCGCGGCGGACCGCCCCGACCTGGCGCGGGTGGCCGTCGAGCTGGGGTACGCCGACCAGGCCCACTTCGGCCGCGACTTCCGCGCGGTCACCGGCCTGACCCCCGGGGAGTTCGCGGCCGAGCCACGCTGACCGGGCCCCTCCACGGAGACTGTTGGCGCAACCAACGACCCGCTATCGTTGGCAACACCAACGATTCGAGAGCGAGACCGCCATGCCCCTGCCCCTCGGGCCCCAGCTCATCGGCCAGACCGAGAAGGCCCTCAACGCCGTCCTCGGCGAGATCCTCGACGGACGCCTCACCGAACCGGAGTGGGTCACCCTCCGGCTCGCCCACCTGCTCGAGGAGCAGGTGCACCAGCACGACGACCTGGTCGCGGCGGTCGCCGACCGGGCTCGGTTCGCCGACGCCGCGCGCCTGGTCGAGGGCCTCACCGACGCCGGCCTGCTCCACGACGGACGACCCACCGCGCGCGGGCGGGCCCTGGTCGCCGAGCTGCAGGCGACGGTGACCGCCCGGACCGACTGGATCTGGCGGGACCTGCCGGCCGAGGACGTCGCCGCGACCGAGCGGGTGCTCGCGGCCGTCCACGAGCGCGCCCGCTCCGCCCTGGCCTAGCGGGTTCCTCACCCGCTGTTGACCGGCGCGACATGTCCGCGTCCGGTCCGCGTCGGCCGGTGCCGGGAGCGTGCCAGGCATGGTCCTCCTCGGGAGACGCACCACGCTGATGGCCGGAGTCGCGATCGGCGGGACGCCGGGCCTGGTCGCCTACGGGCTGCGCCGCGGAGCACCAGCCCTGCTCCGCGACCGCGTCGAGCACAGCCACGGCGCCCGGTCCGGGGAGGTCACGACCGACTCCGCGGTCCTGTGGGCCCGGGCCACCGCCGACGGCCGCCTCGACGCGCGGATCTCCAGCAACGGTCGCGTCCTGCGCGAGATCGAGGGCGTCTGGGCCGACGAGCGTGCCGACCACACCGCCCGGATCGTGCTCGACGGGCTCGCGCCCGGGCGCCGGTACGACGCCGACCTGTGGTTCACCGGCCCCGACGGCGCGACCGGTGCGGTCGAGCGGGTCAGCTTCAGCACCGCGCCGGTCCACGCCGCCGCCCAGTCGCTCGTGTGGTCGGGCGACACCTGCGGCCAGGGCTTCGGGATCAACCCCGAGCTGGGCGGGCTGACGACGTACCGCGCGATGCTCGGCACCCGCCCCGACCTGTTCCTGCACTGCGGCGACACGATCTACGCCGACATCGAGATCCTCCCGACGGTCGCGGAGCCGACCGGGGAGACGTGGCGCAACCTGGTCGCCGAGGGCGTCGACAAGGTCGCCGAGACGCTCGAGGAGTTCCGCGGCCGGCACCGCTACCCGCTGCTCGACGACCACGTCCGCGCGTTCCACGCCGAGGTCCCCACGGTCGCGCAGTGGGACGACCACGAGACCTGCAACAACTGGTACCCCGGCGAGGTCATCGACGACGAGCGGTACGCCGAGCGCCGGGCCGACGTGCTCGCGCTGCGCGGTCGCCGCGCGTGGCAGGAGTACCAGCCGGTGCCGGTGCGCACGCTCGTCGAGAGCGCCGGCGACGGGTTCGCCCGGCGGCGGATCTATCGGCGGGTGCCCCGCGGGCAGCACCTCGACGTGTTCTGCCTGGACATGCGCTCCCACCGCGGGCCCAACCCCACGTCGGCGGACCCGGGCCAGCCCGGGCTCCTCGGGCCGGACCAGGAGCGCTGGCTGGTCGAGCAGGTCACGCGCTCGCGGGCGACCTGGAAGGTGATCTCCGCCGACCTGCCGCTCTCGGCGCCGTCCAACCACGCCGACGACCTCGACGGCGCCGCCAACGGCGACAGTGGTCCACCCACCGGCCGCGAGCCCGAGCTGGCCCGGATCCTCGCGGCGTTCCAGCGGGCGGGGGTGCGCAACGTCGTGTGGCTCACCGCCGACGTCCACTACACCGCGGCCCACCACTACAGCCCCGAGCGCGCGGCGGTCACCGACTTCGACCCGTTCTGGGAGTTCGTCTCCGGCCCGGTCGCCGCCGGGACGTTCGCGACCAAGGACGCCCAGCTCGACGGCACGTTCGGCCCCCGAGTCGTGTTCTCGAAGGGCAACGAGACCGCCGCCTGGACCCAGTCGCCACGCGCCGGCAACCAGTTCTTCGGCCACCTCGCGATCGCCGCCGACGGCCTGCTCACCGTGACCCTGCACGACGGCTCAGGAGCGGCCCTGTGGGCCACCGACCTCGAGCCGGTCAGCTGAGCTCGACGACCAGGTCCGCGCGCTCGCGGCAGGCCTCGACGAGCCGGGCGTTGGGCTCGTCGACGCTCGCGACCCAGGCCCGCGCCTCCTCCGGGGTCTTGCCGAACCGGACGTGCCGCTCGACCAGCCGCTCGATCCGAACCGCGTCGTCGAGCACCACGTGCCACACGACGTCGAGCTGCGCGCGCACCGCCCGCCAGCGGGGCTCGTCGAGCAGCAGGTAGTTGCCCTCGGTGACGACCGTGCCCGTCGCGGGCACGGGGATCGCCCCCGCCAGCGGCTGTTCGAGGTCGCGCTCGAACATCGGCGCCACGACGTCGGCCTCACCGGCGCGGACCCGCCGCAGCAGCGCGGCGTACCCCTCCGCGTCGAAGGTCTCCGGCGCGCCCTTGCGCTCGCGCAGGCCGCGGCGGACCAGCTCGACGTCGGCGTAGTGGAAGCCGTCCATCGGGACGACGGCGACCCCGTCGCGCTCGCGCAGCGCGGCCGCGAGCGTGGACTTGCCGGCGCCAGGGGCGCCGGTGATCCCGAGCAGGCGCGTGCCGGACGGGACCGGGGGAATCACGGGTCCAGGTTAAGCGTTGGGCTCAGCAGATGAACGAAACGTACGCTGTTCCCCATATGACGAACGCATCCGACTTCAACCTCGATGACGAGCTCGAGGCCACCGAGGGCTGGGACGACGCCGAGGACTTCGAGTCCGGGTACGCCGAGTCCGACCTCGACGCCCCCGACCCCGAGGAGCTGACGACCGGCGCCCTCGACCTGGCCGAGCGCCACCAGCTGCGCCGGGTCGCGAGCCTGCGCACCGAGCTCGAGGACATCACCGAGGTCGAGTACCGACAGCTGCGCCTCGAGCGGGTCGTGCTCGTCGGCGTCTGGACCGAGGGCTCGGTGGAGGACGCCGAGAACTCCATGGCCGAGCTCGCGCTGCTCGCCGAGACCGCCGGCTCGGAGGTCCTCGACGCGATCTACCAGCGCCGTCAGTCGCCCGACCCGGCCACCTACATCGGCCGCGGCAAGGTCGACGGGCTGCGCGAGATCGTCCAGGCCACCGGCGCCGACACCGTCATCTGCGACGGCGAGCTCGCGCCCAGCCAGCTGCGCAACCTCGAGGACCGGCTCAAGGTCAAGGTCGTCGACCGGACCGCGCTGATCCTCGACATCTTCGCCCAGCACGCGAAGTCCAAGGAGGGCCAGGCGCAGGTCGAGCTGGCGCAGCTGAGCTACATGAAGCAGCGCCTGCGTGGCTGGGGTGGCAACCTCTCCCGCCAGGCCGGTGGCCGGGTCGCCGCCGGTGCGGGCATCGGCGGTCGCGGTCCCGGTGAGACCAAGATCGAGACCGACCGGCGCCGGATCAACACCAAGATCGCCAAGCTGCGCCGCGAGCTGCGCGAGATGAAGGGCACCCGCGACACCAAGCGCCAGGAGCGGCGTCGCCACCACATCCCCAGCGTCTCGATCGCCGGCTACACCAACGCCGGCAAGTCCTCGCTGCTCAACCGGCTCACCGACGCCGGCGTGCTCGTGGAGGACGCGCTGTTCGCGACGCTCGACCCGACGACGCGGCGTACGACGACCGCCGACGGCCGGATCTACACGATGAGCGACACCGTCGGCTTCGTGCGGCACCTGCCCCACCAGCTGGTCGAGGCGTTCCGCTCGACGCTGGAGGAGGTCGCCGACGCCGACTTGATCCTGCACGTGGTGGACGGCTCACATCCCGACCCGGAGGGTCAGCTGGCCGCCGTCCGCGAGGTGTTCGCCGAGATCGGTGCCTCGCAGGTGCCCGAGCTCGTGGTGATCAACAAGGCCGACGCCGCCGACCCGATGGTGCTCGCGCGGCTGCGTCAGCGCGAACCGCACTCCGTGGTGGTCTCCGCGAGGACCGGCGAAGGCATCGCCGAGGCGCTGCGGGTGATCGAGGGCGAGCTGCCCCGCCCCGGCGTGGAGTTCCAGGCGCTGGTGCCCTACGAGCGCGGCGACCTGATCAACCGGCTGCACCAGCATGGCGAGATCGACTCGATGGAGCACACCGGCGAGGGCACGGTCGTCGTCGGCCGGGCCAACGCCGACCTGGCCGGGGAGCTCGCGGCGTACGCGATCAGCTGAGCAGGCTCAGCATCGAGGCTCAGCCGGCCGCGGGCGTCCACTCCGGGCGGGGACCGGTGATCTCGTCGAACACGAGATCCAGGTCCCGCTCGACGGAGGCGCAGATGGGAGTGTCTTCCATGGAGCGTCCGTTCCCCGTCGGCCGCAGACTCATGCACCCGGCCCCAGGCCGGCCAGCTGCTTGAGGTCCAGGAGGACCTCCTCGAGCCGGCCGACGAGGGAGAGGTGGCCCTCGTCCTCGAACAGGTGGGCGCGGGCGTGCGGGATGTGCGTGGCCAGCCAGGTGCCGTGCGCGTAGGGGACCATCGCGTCCTGCCGGCCCTGCCAGATCGCGACCGGCACCCGGATGTCCGCCACGTCGAACCCCCACGGGGACGTGGCGGCGAGCCCGTCGTCGCGGACGCCGACCACCCCCTGGGCGCCGGCGCGCTGGAACGTGCGGCTCAGCCAGTCCGCGAAGTCGCCCTGCAGCATCGCCCGGTCGACCGGTGGCGCCAGCCCGCCCAGCGCCTCGGCCAGCTGCGCGGGCGAGGCCTCGAGGATCGGCAGGAACTCCCCGACCAGGAACGCCTCGTAGGTCTCCCGGCCGGCCTCGGCGGCGTGGTACTCCGCGTGGTTCTCCTCCGCCATCCCGGCGAACCAGTCCAGGTCGGGCGCGTCGTACGGCGCCACGCCGGCCAGCGAGGCGGCCGCCCGGCACCGGTCGGGCAGCAACGCGGCGCACGCCAGCGCCCGGGGCCCGCCGCCGGACCAGCCGACGGTGACGAACTCGTCGATGCCCAGCGCGTCGAGCACGGCCACCGACTCGGTCACGTCGTCGGCGTACCTTCCCGGCGCGGGACGCGGTGTCGACGCCCCGTAGCCCGGGCGCGAGTAGGTCACCAGGCGCAGCCCCAGCGAGCGCGCCGCCTCCTCCATCGGGGGGTGGTCGGCGACCGCCGACGGGGAGCCGCCGTGGTAGAGCAGACCGACGCCGCCCGGGTCGCCTCCCGTCAGCACCTCGATGGCTCGACCGTCCGGACCGCCGACCTCCACGACCTCGCTCACCCGGCCAGCCTGCCAGGAGTTCTTGCGGTTTCGTCACGGGTTCGCAACATCGCCGGTGCGGACCCGGTCTGGACCGCATCATTGCTCCCGTGGTCCTCCGGGGGGTCGCGAGCACGGGCTCGCTCAGATCGGTACGCCGCCGCACGGTCGTCGTCGGCGGGCTGTTCGTGTTCCTCCTGGTCTCCGCGCTGATCCTCAACGTCGCCGAGCGTGCGGGCGCGGACACCAACCGGTGTCACCGGTTCGCGGCCGACTCCGCGGCACGCGCGGCCGAGGTCACCGGCACCGGCGAGCGGGTCGTGGTGATCGGCGACTCCTGGTCGGCCGGCCTGGGGCTGGACCGGATCTCCGCGTCCTGGCCCTCGCGACTGCCCGGAGCCGTGCACGTCGCCGGGTTCTCCGGGTCCGGGTTCGCCGAGCACGCCAGCCCCTGCGTCGACGTGTCGTTCGCCGACCGGGCGCCGGCCGCCGTACGCGGTGGGGCCGACCTCGTCGTCGTCGAGGGCGGGCTCAACGACTACGACCGCCCCGATCGCGAGATCCGCAACGGCTTCGCCCGGCTGATGGCGGCCCTGGAGGGCTACCGGGTCGTCGTGGTCGGACCGGCGAGCGCGCCGCTGCGCGCCGCCGCCGTACCCCACGTCGACGAGCAGCTGGCCTCGCTCGCGGCCTGGTACGGCGTCCCCTACATCCGCACGTCCGGGTTGACCCTGGACTACCTCCACGACCGGCTGCACCTCACCCCCGCCGGCCACGACGCCTTCGGCGACTACGTCGCCGACCGGATCGCCCAGATGCCCCCCGCCTGATCCCCCCTTCTGCTGTAACGCCGTGTTACCCCACCTCCCGACCGTGGTGCAGCACGGTGGAAGGAAGGGGTAACACGGCGTTACAGCGAGTTGGGCCCCGGCCCCGGGCGATCCGGCGAACGGCGGCGCCCGGTTGGTGCGGCGTGGGATCATCCCTGCGTGCGTCATTCCCTGGCCGGCCGCGCGGAGACCCCGACCCAGGCCCGGCTGCTGGCCGAGCTGCGCGACGAGGGCCCGCTGTCCAAGGCGCAGCTGGCCGACCGGCTCCAGGTCTCGCGGACCACGATCGCCGCGGAGGTGGGCCGGCTGACCGAGCTCGGCCTGGCCCAGGAGGCCGGGCCGGCGGCGTCGCGCGGCGGTCGACGCTCGACGATGGTCGACCTCGGGGCGGAGATCCGGTTCGTCGGCATCGCCATCGGCGCCACCGGCATGTCGGTGGGCGTGACCGACGGGCGGCTCTCGGTGCTGGCGACGCGATCCCACCCGTGTGACATCCGGCAGGGCCCGGAGGTCGTGCTGGCGGTGGCGCTCGACCTGGTCCGCGAGCTGCTCGCCGAGGTCGGCGTGACGCGGCTGGCCGGTGCCGGCGTCGGCGTGCCCGGGCCGGTGGACTTCCACCGCGGGGTCCCGGTCTCGCCGCCGATCATGCCGGGCTGGGACGGCTACCCGGTCCGTGACGCGGTCTCCCGCGAGCTGGGCTGTCCGGTGGTGCTCGACAACGACGTGAACGTGCTCGCGCTGGGGGAGCAGCACGCGGGGGTGGCCAAGGGCGCGAGCGACTTCCTGTTCGTGAAGATCGGCACCGGGATCGGTTGCGGCATCGTGATCGGCGGCGATCTCTACCGCGGCGTCGACGGCTGCGCCGGCGACATCGGGCACATCCGGGTCGACGACTTCGGCCCGACCTGCGCGTGCGGCAACACCGGCTGTCTCGAGGCGTTCTCGGGCGGCGCCGCCCTGGCCCGCGACGCCACCGCGGCAGCACGCGCCGGGCGGTCGCCCGTGCTCGCGGCGCTGCTGGAGGAGAAGGGCGAGCTCACCGCCGCCGACGTGGGCGTGGCCGTCTCCCGCGGCGACGCCCAGGCCGTCCAGCTGATCCGCGACAGCGGGCGCCACATCGGCCAGGTGCTGGCCAGCCTGGTGTCGTTCTTCAACCCCGGGCTCATCGTCATCGGCGGCCGGGTCACCGGGCTCGGGCACGGCCTGCTGGCGGAGATCCGCGGCGTGACCTACCGCCGCTCGCTCTCGCTCGCCACCGGCAGCCTGCCGATCGTGCTCAGCGAGCTGGGCGACGAGGGCGGCGTCATCGGCGCGGCGCGGCTGATCAGCGACTCCGTCTACGCCTCCTGACCGGGTCCGCGCCGACGCCCCTCGGGCGCCGGTTTCGACGCAAGCAACCGCATGCTGGGCTAGACCTCTGCGACTTTGTCAGGTCGGTTTCGAAAGTAATGACGTGATCTGAGGAACTTTCGCTCAGAAGTGCTTGCTAACGCCGCAGCGCCGGCCCTACTTTGAGTCTCGATCCAACAAACGCGTGACCCTGGTCACGCCGCGCGAGACCCGAGGGGAGGCCGGTCGATGCCCGACACCGCGTCTCGCACCGAGCGCCTCGGTCAGGTGCTGCGCCGGCTGCGCGACCAGGGCCCCCGCTCCCGGGCCCGGCTGGCCGAGGAGCTCGACCTGTCGCGTTCGGCCGTGTCGGGTCTGGTCGGCGAGCTCGAGGAGCTCGGCCTGGTGCGCTCCGGCGGCGTCGAGCGCGGCGGCCTGGGCCGGCCCGGCACCACCGTCGAGCTGGACGGGCGCGGCGTGTGCGGCCTGGGCGCCGAGATCAGCGTCAACCACGTCGCCACGGTCGCGGTCGACCTGCGCGGCCGGGTGCTCGCCGAGCACCGCGAGTCCCTCGACGCCTCCAGCCTGAGTGTCAGCGAGGTGCTCGACCACCTGGTCGCACTGGTCGCCCGGACCGAGCACGAGGTGCACACCGCGGGTGCCCAGGTCGTCGGCCTCGGCGTCGGCGTGGCCGGCCTGGTCGACCGCACCCGCGACGTGCTCGCGTTCGGGCCCAACCTCGGCTGGCGCGACGTCCCGCTCGGCGCGGAGCTCCGCGCCCGCCTCGGCGCGGCGTACCCCGTCCACGTCGACAACGAGGGCAACCTCGCTGCCATCGCGGAGGCGCTGCCGGCCGACCCCGCCCGCCAGGACCTGCTGGTGCTGTTCGGCGAGGTCGGGCTCGGCGGCGGGATCGTCGCTGACGGCCGCGTGCTGCGCGGCCGGCAGGGGTACGCCGGGGAGATCGGCCACATGATCGTCGACCCGGGCGGTCGCCGCTGCGGCTGCGGGCGGATCGGCTGCTGGGAGACCGTCTGCGGGCTGCGGGCCCTGCTGGGCGCGGCCGCCGACCCCGACGACCCGGTCCGCGACCCGGGCCTCTCGCTGGACGACCGGCTGGCCGAGATCGACCGGCGGGCCCGGCTCGGCGACACCCGGACCGTGGCGGCGCTCGACCTGGTCGGCGGCTGGCTCGGCACCGGGGCCGCGATCCTCACCAACGCGCTCAACCCGGGTGCGATCGTGCTCAGCGGCTACTTCGCCCACCTGGGCCGGCACCTGCGCCCCGCGATGGAGCAGCAGCTCGGCGCCGGCGTCGTCGCCCCCCACGGGGGCGGCACCCGCGTCGTGGTCTCCACGCTCGGCTTCGCCGCCGCCGTCCACGGCGGAGCGGCGGTCGTGCTCGAGGCCGTCTTCACCGATCCGACGATCGTCACGCGGCCGCCGGCCGCCGTCTCCGGAGGAGCTCGATGACCATCCCGACGACCGGCGCGCCCGGCGCCCAGCCGCTGCTCCAGATGACCGGCATCGTCAAGGAGTTCCCCGGAGTCCGGGCCCTCGACGGCGTCGACCTCGACGTCCGCGCCGGTGAGGTGCACTGCCTGATCGGCCAGAACGGCGCGGGCAAGTCGACGCTGATCAAGGTGCTGTCCGGGTTCCACCACCCCGACGCCGGCACGATCACCTGGGACGGCGAGGAGGCCTCGTTCTCCACGCCCGCCAAGGCCATCGACCACGGCGTCGCGACGATCTACCAGGAGCTCGACCTGGTGCCCCACCTCGACGTCGCCGAGAACGTGTTCCTCGGCCACGAGGTGTCCCGGGCGGGCTTCACCCAGCGACACCGCGCCTACACGCGCGTGCGCGAGCTCCTCGCCCGGCTCGGTCACTCCGAGATCGCGCCGACCCGGATCGTCGGCGAGCTCTCGCCGGCCAAGCAGCAGATCGTCAGCATGGCGCGGGCGCTCTCGCGCAACACCCGCCTGCTGATCCTCGACGAGCCGTCGGCCGTCTTGGACCAGGAGGAGGTCAACAACCTCTTCCGGGTGATCCGGGACCTCGCCGCCGAGAACGTCGCGGTCGTCTACATCTCCCACCGGCTGGAGGAGATCCGCGAGATCGG
>NZ_DASWVI010000051.1:0-4561 GCF_036401255.1 Nocardioides sp.
ACGCTCGCGTGGGCGCGGGCCCGGCTGGACCGGCCGCTCACCGTGCGCGACCTGGCCGCGCACGCCGGGCTGAGCACCCGCCAGCTCGCCCGCCGGATGCACGCCGAGCTGCAGACCGGTCCCCTCGACTGGCTGCACCGCGAGCGGATCGCCCGCGCCCAGGAGCTGCTCGAGCGCTCGGACGTGTCGGTCGAGCAGGTGGCGACCGCCTGCGGGATGGGCACGGCCGCGACCCTGCGCCGGCACTTCCGCCGCGCGGTGGGGGTCACGCCGACGGCGTACCGCGCGACATTCCGGTTCGGCTGAGCGCGCCGGTGACCAGCCCGACCAGGCGCGCCGCGTCCGGTGAGTCCTCGAGCTCGTCGACCGGCACCGGCAGCGGGATCCGCCAGTTGTCGCGCTCGACGGCGCCGGGGATGTTGGGCCGCCGCTCCTCGAGGACCGCGTCCTCGAGCGAGACCTGCAGCAGCAGGCAGTCGGCGCGGGCCAGCTGGGAGTACGCCGCCGCCACGGCCTCGGCGGCCGTCGCGTCGTCGGTCAGGCCGTCGCGGGTGAGCCGGCCGAGCAGCTCGCGCCGACCGGCCTGCACGTCCTCGGCGGGGATCCCGGTCGCGACCGCCTGCTCCTCGGCGTCCGATCCGGTCCACAGGCCGGCCACGGTGGGCAGGTCGTGGGTGGTGACGGTGGCCAGCGCGCCGGCCGGCCAGGCGGATGGGTCGTCCTCCTCGAACCACAGCACCTTGTAGGAGAGGATGCCGCGCTCGGCCAGCGCCTCGGGCACGCCCGGCTCCACGGTGCCGAGGTCCTCGCCGACCACCACCGCCTCGGCCCGGTGCGACTCGAGCGCGACGATGTCGAGCAGGTCGTCGCTCGGGTAGCGGACGTAGGCGCCCTGGGTGGCGCCGGCGCCCTCCGGGATCCACCACAGCCGGAACAGTCCCATCACGTGGTCGATACGCAGCCCGCCGGCGCCCGCGATCGTCGCGCGCACGGACTGGACGAACGGCTCGTAGTCGGCCGCCCGGAGACGCCACGGCACCAGCGGCGGCGAGCCCCAGTCCTGGCCGAGGCTGTTGAGCGCGTCCGGCGGAGCCCCGACGGTGACGCCCTGCGCGAGCACGTCCTGCCAGGCCCAGGAGTCCGCGCCGCCGCCCGAGACGCCGATCGGGAGGTCCTGCAGCACGGTGAGGTCGCCGGACGCCGCGCGCAGCTGCGCGTCGAGTTGCCACTGCAGCCAGGCGTGGAAGCCGATCCGCTCCTCGTGCTCGGCGCGGAACACCTGCACCGCTGCGCCGTCCGGGCGCCGGAGCTCCCCGGGCCACGCGTGCCAGTCGGGGCCGTGCTCCTCGGCCAGCGCGCACCAGGTGGCGAACTCCTCCAGCGCCACGCCCTGCCGCTCGCGCCACGTGGCGAAGGCCTCGTGGTCGCCGGTGCGCCCGTACGCCGCCGCGAGCGCCGCGCGCTTCACCGCCCAGACCGCGTCACGGTCGACGAGCGGCTCGGCCGCCACCCGGCGTACCTCCTCGATGTCGACGTCCGCGTCGTCGAACCCGGGCGCCTGGTCGACCCGCAGGTAGAGCGGGTTGCGGAAGCGGCGCGTCGCGGGCAGGTAGGGGCTGGCCTCCCGCGGGGTCGTCGGCGCGACCGCGTGCAGCGGGTTGACCAGGACGAACCCGCCGCCGTGGCCCTGGGTCCAGGCGCAGAGCGTGCGGAGGTCACCGAGGTCGCCGATGCCCCAGCTGGCGGCCGAGCGCGCGGCGTACAGCTGCACCGCCCAGCCCCACGACCGGCGCTCGGGCACCCAGCAGCGTCCGGGCGAGACGATCAGGCGACGGTCGATGCCGTCGGCGGTGCGCAGCCGGTGGTAGCCCAGCGGGAAGTCGTCCGGCAGCCGGTCCTCGACGGTCCGCTCGGAGCCGTCCTCGCAGGTGACGCGCACGCGTCCGAGACCGAGGTCGCGGCCCGGCCGGGTGACGATCGGCGCGCGCTCCTCGAGGTCGGCGGGCGGGGTGCCGATCACCTCGCGCAGGCTCTCGATGGTCTCGGGCGCGACCGTCTGGGGCCGGTCGTCGGAGTCGATCCAGTCGCGCTGGATGCCCCACTCGTCCGCGCTCATCGCCTGGGCCTCGTCGCTCGTCACTGCCATGTCCCCCACGGTGCCCGACCCGGTGGCCGGGCATCCGCGGGGGGTGCCGATGGGGAGCGAGATCGGTCCCCGGCCCGCTGGCCCGCCGAGCCCCAGGAGCACCAGCCGCACCACTTGGCAGCCGAAACCCGCGCGACACGCCGATGCGCCCCGGCGTGTCGTGCGGGTTTCACCGGCCGACCGGTGAAACCCGCACGGCGTGTCGTCAGGCGGGGAACGACCCGCCCGAGGCGGCGAGGTCGCGCAGGTACGCCGAGGGGCGGAACCGCTCGCCGTACGCCTCGGCCAGCTCGTCGGCGCGGGCGACGAACGCACCGAGACCGATCTGGCCGGCAGCGTTCTCGTAGCCCTGCATGAACTGCGCGGCGCCGCCGGTCATCGGCGGGAAGCCGATGCCCATGATCGAGCCGATGTTGGCGGCAGCGGCGGACTCGATGACGCCCTCCTCGAAGCACTTGGCGGTCTCGAGCGCCTCGATGAACAGCATCCGGTCCTTCATGTCCTGCAGCGGGATCTGCTGCTCGGCGCGCGGGAACGCCTCGGCCAGGCCGCCCCAGATGCCCTGGCGCTGGCCGGCCTCGTCGTACTCGTAGAAGCCGGCGCCCTTGAGCCGCGAGGGACGCCCGAGCTCGATCATCTTCGCGACGACCCGCTCACCACCCGACGGCTCCCACGTCCGGCCCTCGCGAGCGGCGGCGTCGGCGTTGGCCTTCTGGATCTTGACCATCAGCTCCATGTTGAGCTCGTCGGTCAGCTGCAGCGGGCCGACGGGGTAGCCGGCCTGGGTGCCGGCGCGCTCGATCGAGACCGGGTGGACGCCCTCGCCGAGCATCGCCAGGCCCTCCATGACCTGGGTGCCGATCACCCGCGAGGTGTAGAAGCCGCGGCTGTCGTTGACGACGATCGGGGTCTTGCGGATCTGCTGCACGACGTCGTACGCCTTGGCCAGCGCGACGTCCGAGGTCTCCGCGCCCTTGATGATCTCGACCAACGGCATCTTGTCGACCGGGCTGAAGAAGTGCAGCCCGATGAAGTCGGCCGGCCGGTCCACACCGCTCGCCAGCTCGGTGATCGGCAGCGTCGAGGTGTTGGAGCAGAGCAGCGCGTCATCGTTGACGTACGGCGCGATCTCGGCGAAGACCTGCTGCTTGAGCGAGGGGTCCTCGAAGACCGCCTCGATCACCAGGTCGCAGCCCGCGAGGTCGGACGCGTCGGCGGTGGCGGTGATGCGGCCGAGCAGCTCGGCCTTCTTCTCCTCGGTGCTGCGGCCCTTGGCGATCGCCTTGTCGAGCAGCTTCTCGGAGTAGGCCTTGCCCTTCTCGGCGCTCTCGAGCGCGACGTCCTTGAGCACGACCTCCATGCCGGCACGGGCGCAGGAGTAGGCGATGCCGGCGCCCATCATCCCGGCGCCGAGCACACCGACCTTGACGGCGCGGTACGGCGGGATGCCCTGCGGGCGCAGCGACCCGGAGTTGATCGCCTGCAGGTCGAAGAAGAACGCCTGGATCATGTTCTTCGAGCCCTGGTTGACGATCAGGCTCGTCAGGTAGCGCGACTCGACCCGCGAGGCGGTGTCGAAGTCGACGAGCGCGCCCTCGACGGCCGCCGACAGGATCGCCCGCGGTGCGGGGTAGACCGCACCCTTGGTCTGCTTGCGCAGCAGGGCCGGGAACGCCGGCAGGAAGCCGGCCAGCGCCGGCGAGGTCGGCGAGCCGCCGGGCATCTTGTAGCCGGGCTTGTCCCAGGGGTTCTGCGCCTCCTCGGGGTTGGCCTTGATCCACGCCTTCGCCGCCGGGACCAGCTCCTCGCGGGTCGCGACGAGCTCGTCGACCAGGCCCTTGGCCTGGGCGGCCGACGGCTTGAACTGGGTGCCCGGCAGCAGCACGTCCATCAGGCCGGACTGCAGGCCGAGGAGCCGGACGATGCGGGTCACGCCGCCACCACCGGGCAGCAGACCGAGCGTCGACTCGGGCAGCCCGAGCTTCACGCTGTCGTCGTCGACGACGATGCGGTGGTTGCAGGCCAGGCAGATCTCGAAGCCGCCGCCGAGCGCGGCGCCGTTGATCGCCGCGACGACCGGTCGCGGGAACTGCTCGAGCTTGCGCAGGCCGGCCTTCACGGCCTCGCCCATCGCGAAGACGGAGCCCGCGTCGGCCTTGGTCGCCTGGACCATGTTCTTGAGGTTGCCGCCGGCGAAGAACGTCTTCTTCGCGCTGGCGACCACGACGCCCGTCACGCTGTCCACCTCGTCGTACAGCCGCTGGACCGCGGCCGCCATCGACTCGAGGTAGAGCTCGTTCATGGTGTTCGCGCTCGACGTCGGGTCGTCGAGGGTGAGGGTGACGATGCCGTCGGCGTCCTTGTCGTAGCGGACGGCGGTCTGCTCGGTGGTGCTGGTGCTCATGGAAGTCCTGT
>NZ_DASWVI010000052.1:0-7221 GCF_036401255.1 Nocardioides sp.
CGCCGGCTCCACTCGCTGGTGCCTTCTGCCTTCTTCGTGGCTGCGCGCCGCATCAGATGCAGCCCTTGCCGAGGATCCCGTTGAGCATCCCGGGCAGCACCAGGTAGGCGATCGCGCAGGCGAACACGACCACCACCGAGATCACGCCGACCTTGGAGGCGTGCGGCAGGGAGAACACTCGGCCGGCGATGATCGCGCCGATGGCGATGATGATGCCGAGACCGAACAGGACGATGACGCCCCACAGCACGTAGCTGGTGATCTCGTTGGTGGGGCCGACAGCACCCGGGGGCGCCTTAGGGCAGACAGCCATCACGGTGGTTGCGGTTGCGGTCATGACGTCCATGGGTGGACTTCCTTTCTGGGTTGCTGACCCCGGGCGGGTCAGGCGCTTTCGCTGGTGTCGGTAGGCAGATGTGCGGGCTCTAGCAGCTGACGTGCTGCCGAGATCAGGGGGGCCGGGACGGGTCGGGAGTCCAGGCCCTTGACCGCGAGCTCGCGGTCCTCGGGAATCTCCACGCACCGGTCCGCGTCCAGGGCGCGGCGGACGGCGGGGCCGCCGGCGTGCTCGAGGCCGCGCGGCCACTTCTTGCGACGGGGCCCGCGGACTGCGAGCGCGATCTGCTCGGACTTCCAGTAGCCGGCCAGCAGGTCCATGGCGACTCCGGCGCGACGCATCCCGGGGACGGTGGCGGTGGTGACCAGGACGATCTGGTCGGCGACGCGGACGGCTTCGGCCAGCCAGCAGTCGGTGGCCAGCAGCTGGCCGGCCTCCCAGCCGATGTCGAGAATGGTCAGCTGGGTCTGGTTCTGTGCCTCGGTGGGCAGCGGGACCTCGTCGACGCCGGCGAGGACCTCGCTGGCGCGCTCGAGCAGGACGTGGTCGCGCTTGCCCTGACGCCAGTCGGTCGGGTGCAGGCCGAGCTCGGCGGTGCTCGCCGCGGCGAGTCCGGAGGCGGTGACCGAGCAGCACTCGATGACTCGGACCGGGGCGGCTGCCGCCAGCCCGGTGGCCAGGGCGACGGTGCTCGCGCCGACCGAGCCCGCGGACCCGATCACGGCGATGGTGTGCTCGCCGTCGGCCGGCGACCAGTTGTCCTCAGCGGCGGCGCCGCGGCCGCGCGGACCCTTGCCCGCGCCGGGACCGGTGCGGAACTCGCCGGCGTTCAGTGCCTGCCAGGCGCGCTTGAGCTCGTCAACGCCGACCGGGCGGCTCGGGTTGTGGGTACTCACTGGGCCTCCCCGAGAGTGCCGCGGCGGAACTCGAGCGCGGCGCGGACCTCGGCCGGGGTCAGGGTCGCCAGCTGCGCCTTCGCGGCCTGGACTTCGTGCAGCTGGGCGACGCAGCCGGTCAGCTGCTCGATCGCCTCGATCTCGCGGCCGGCGATCGCGAACAGCTCGGCGACCTGCTCCGGCGTACGGGTCTTGCCGTCGTGGGTGTTTGTCATGGGCTCCACCACCTCCAGTCGCCTATGTGGCGCGGGGTGGCGCGAGCGATCACTTCCGGGCCGATTCGTCATGGCCGAACTTCCTCGGGGCGGCCGCGGCGAGGGCGCGCATGGAGCGAGAGCCGTGGCGACGGACCGTTGCCTCAGAGACCCCGACGCGGGGCGCGACCCGGCTAGACACCTCGTTGCTGAGCAGGCCGCCGTACCCGCGCGCCAGCCTGCGGGTCTCGACTCGGTCGGCCTCCTCGACCAGGCACAGCAGCAGGTACCGGTCCGCGGGGCTGATCACCTTGTGGTCGCAGGCCCACGCGAGCAGCTCCAGGAGCTCCTCGGTGGCCGACGGCTCCTCCTGCTCGGGTCCGGCGTCGGCGAGGATCTCGGGGCGGTGGAACAGCGCGCCGGCGACCCGCTCGGTCGTCATCTCGGCCGAGTACCCGGCACCCCCGTCGACGCTCGTCAGGTCGCCGGCCGAGAAGGACTCGACGAGGGTGGTGTTGGCCCAGGTGCGGTCGGCGCGCGAGACGTAGAAGAAGTCGCCGACCTCGCGGAGGACACCGACGCGGGTGTTGATCAAGATGTTGGCCGCGACCTTGCGGGTCCGGCGCCACTTGAAGGTGCGCACCTCGATCCACAGCTGGGAGGCTACGAGCTCGTCGACCCGCTCGACTGCTGACCAGGTGCCGGCCATCACCGGCTGGCTGTCGCGGAAGACCTCGCGTGGCGGGAGGGTGCTCAGCCAGCCCGCGAGCCGGCAGGCGCCGGGCAGCAGGCACTTGGCTAGAGCGGCCGCAGCGGCGATGTCGTCGCCGCCGTCGGGGGCCGCCAGCATGGCCAGCGCGAGGAGAACCTGGTCGGACGTTTCGTGGTCCACCGTCGGTAGCCAGGAGCGGAGGTCGTCGAAATTGTCGACCACACCGAGGCGCTGATCGGCGGCCACCCAGGCCGGCCACTTCTGGCGGGCCTGGTCGAGCAGTTCGCTGTTGTCGTCGAGGCCGAGCTGGTCGCCCACACTCATCGCGCTCGCTCCTTTCGTCCGTGGCTGAGCACGGCAGAAAGGTCGCGAGCGGGCGTCCCCGCATCCGTCCCCCCAAACCCCTGATTTCGAGGGGGGACGCCTGCTCGACGGGGGGACGGTCGTTGCGTTTGCGCAGGTCAGAGCGGGGGGACGCCCCCGTCCCCCCGAAAAATGAAAGAGTTCCCAGCCGACCCTTGCGCGGCCTTCTCATGTCGAGATGCAGCGAACATTGCGCAGCGTGCTTTGCATGTATTCACGACTGAATCGGTAGGGATTCAGGCAGTGCCGCCCTGCGTCGGGGTGACTGCAGCGCCGGTCAGCACCGCGCGTTCGGACGCGCTCGCGCGGCGTCAGCGGCTACCGGGAGACTGGTCCAGTGGCTACCGCAGCTGGGGATCGGACGACGACGCATCGGCGTACGACCGTTGGTTGGCCGTTCGCGACGGGATGCGCGATCGGGATCCTCGGCGGGTTGATCGGCCTCGGCGGCGCTGAGTTCCGGCTACCTCTGCTGATATCGCTGTTCGGATTCGCGGCCCTCCAGGCCGTGATCCTGAACAAGGCGATGAGCCTGATCGTGGTCATCGCCGCACTCCCCGCCCGAGGTTTCGCCGTCGCCTGGGCGGATGTCGCTGACCACTCGTGGGTGGTCGTCAACCTATTGGCGGGCTCATTGGTCGGAGCGTGGGCGGCCGCCGGCTGGGCTGTCCGGATGCACTCCCGGACCCTGCACCGCGTGCTAGCCGTCCTCCTGGTGGCCATCGCGGTCGTGCTCGCGGCCACCCACTCACTCGCCCTCGATCCGCTGCCGCGTGCCGTGCTGGGGGTGTTCGCGGGCTGGTGATCGGCATGGTGGCCGCGTTCATGGGTGTCGCCGGCGGCGAGCTGCTGATCCCCACGATCGTGCTTCTCTTCGGCGTCGACATTCGTCTGGCAGGCAGTCTCTCGCTGCTCGTCTCTCTGCCGACCATGCTCATCGCGTTCGCCCGCTACAGCCGCGACAGCACCTTCGCCGTACTCCGTCAGAACACTCGGTTCATCATCCTGATGGGTGCCGGGTCCGTCACCGGGGCGTTGGTCGGCGTCGTCGCACTGACCGTGGTCGCCGGGCCTGCCCTCATCGGAGCCCTCGCCCTCATCCTGCTCGTCTCGGCCGCCAAGGTCTGGCGTCACGCTGACAACTGAACCATGACGGAGACCCCCCGCCGGCTATTGCTCACCAGGCTTCGCACCCGGGCCTTGCATCCCGTACCTAGGTCCGGGTTTACCGTCGAGGCATGACGATGAATCTCCTCGGGGACGACTGGGTCCCCGAAGCCTGCATCCTCCCGACCGTCGACCAGCCAGTACGCCGGAGCGAGTTCGACGACCTGTTCGCCAACGATGTCCTCGCGGTCTTCCGGGAGTCGCCGAACCGGATCCGACTTGAGCTGCGTCCGGCCCCGGCGTCGACAGCGCGCGCCGCAGACCTCGCCGTGAAGGAGACCGGCTGCTGCTCGTTCTTCTCCTTCCAGCTCGCCATCGCCGACGGCCAGGTGTCGCTGGCAGTCGAGACCGCGCCGACGCACCAGGCCGTGCTTGAAGCGTTCGGCGCCCGCGCCGAGTCCCGAGCAGGAGCCGCCTCGTGAGCACCGGTCTGCGCGCCGGGCAGGTCGCCGACGCGGCCGGGGTCAATGTGGAAACGCTGCGCTATTACGAGCGACGCGGGATCATCCCCGAACCCGACCGCAGCCTGGGCGGCCACCGCCTCTACTCGGATGCAACCGTGACGACCCTGCGGGTCATCAAGGCCGCACAGCGGCTCGGGTTCACTCTCGACGAGGTCGCCGAGCTCCTCGAAGCCGGTCGCCACCACCACGGTGCTGCCGGCGGCCTGCAGTCCCGCACCGAGGCCAAGCTCGCTGAGGTCGACCAGAAGATCGCCGACCTGCAAGTGATCCGGGACAGCCTGCTCGCCGCGCGTGACGCCGGCTGTGACGACCTGATCCAGTGCGCCGAGTCGGACTGCTGCCCGATCCCCTTCGTCCAGATCGCGACCCACCCCGAGACGAGCAAGCCGTGAACCTCTCCCTCAAGGACCGTCACCTCTACGGCGCCGGGGCGGCGGCCTGCGCAGTCTGTTGCGCCGCACCGATCCTCACCCTGCTCGGGATCGCCGGCGCCGCAGCCACGGTCGCGACCTTCGTCTTCGCCGGCGCCGTCTTCGGCCTGGTCGTCGCGGCCGCCGCCGCGCTCGCGGTGTGGAACCAGCGGCGCCGGCGCCGGCGAGCAACCTGCGAAGTTGCGACCGGACCGGTGGACATCGAGCTGACCACGACGCGATCCGGGACCGACGCGTGATGTCGGCTCGCCCCCACCCATCGGCTCCGACCGGATGGGGCACTGACTGACAGGATCGCCCTCATGGACATACTGCGATCGATCACGCTGTTCGTCGTCGCCGCGATCGCTGAGATCGGCGGCGCCTGGCTGGTCTGGCAGGGCGTCCGGGAGCAGAAGGGCCTGGCCTGGATTGGCGCCGGCATCATCGCACTCGGCCTCTACGGTTTCGTCGCGACGCTGCAGCCCGACGCCCACTTCGGACGCATCCTGGCCGCCTACGGCGGGGTGTTCGTCGCCGGGTCCCTGGCCTGGGGCATGGCCCTCGACGGGTTCAAGCCCGACCGGTGGGACATCGCCGGCGCCCTCGTCTGCCTTCTCGGCGTGGCCATCATCATGTACGCGCCCCGGGACGCCTGACGCGCCGCCGCTCCCGGCCGCGCCGGACCTACCCTGCCCCATCAACGTCCCACGTCTGGCTCCACGCTGACTGAACCGGGCCAACCGCCAGTCGGCGACTTTGTACGCCGTCCGCCCCTCAGGTCGATTCGTGCAACGTTCAGCACTGGCGAACGTCCAATCTTGCGTGCATCTCGACATCATGCGCGGTCGAGCGGCCCCGGACGGCATTCGACGCGGCGCCGGTCCGGCGCCGGCGCAGCTTCATCTCCCCGACCCGGCCGCCGTGAGTTTCTGGATCTCCTGCGTTGCTCGATCGGCCGTGCTCTACTAGGCGCCGAAGCCCCAGGTGACCCGAGACGCCTGGGGCTTTCCCCTTCGCAAAGGTGGCCCGCGCAGGCCGGATACTCGCCGCCGGCCGGGCTCGATCCGAGGCCCCATAGAACGAGAACAGGTCCCCGTCCTGCTCCGAGGACGGGGACCTGTCTCCTGTGGTCGCTGAGTGGCTACCGGCCACTCACTGCGTCAGCACCTGGGCCTCACCGATGCGGATCGGCAGCGCGTCGGTGGTCAGGTCGAACTCGATGGTTCCGGACTGACCTCCGCCGGCCCACTCGACGACCCAGTGGCTCGTGGCGGTGACCTGGTAGGCCCCATCGGGCTGGTCCGTCGACATCTTCTCGTAGCGGTGCCCACATGTCGGCGAGTCCTGCTTGCCGTAGTGGTCGGCGTACGGGGTGCCCTTGCCTGTGCAGGTCACCGTGGTCCCGTCACCCATGTCCCAGACGATGCTGGAGACGCTGGCGGTGGCACTGACCGACACCGACCCCTCGCTGGCCGACGCAGTGATCGGACCGAATGTGTCGTCCGTCGGGCTGTCGACCCACATCCACACCGGCAGCCCGACAAGGCCAACCCGGTCCGGACCCGATTCGGGGACGATGCCGATCTGGATGGGATCCAGGTCCATCGAGGCGATCGCGCGCTGGGCGAGCACCACAGGGTCGATGGTGACTTCTTCGCCGGTCTGCACCCACGTGTACTCCCAGGACGATCCGGGCGGCGGGAAGTAGCAGACGTGCCAGGCGCCGTCTTCGTTCGTCTGGCCCGCGGGCGGCTGAAGATCTTCGCCCAGCTCACCAGCCGAAGGTCCGATCCAGCACTCGTGAAGGCTGCTCCACACCGACCCTCCGGGGCCGGTGCACGGAATCTCTCTCCCGTTGTAGTTGCAGGTGGAGGAGCCGCCGGTGTCGTCCCCGTCACCGCCGTTGCCGCCCTGGCCGCCACCATCATCCTCGTCCTCACAGACGACCTCGCCCGTCTCCTCGTCGACGTCGCAGCCATCAGCGTTGGCCGAGGGTGCCACTGCGACCACGACCACGAACGACGCGCCGAGCACCGCCAGCAGAGCGATGATGCGCCTCAGCATGACTCCTCCCACAGGAGGTCAGATTCGGTCACCTTCCACGCGCCCTTGTCCTTGACGAGGGTGTACTTGACGGGCGCTGGGTTGCGGAGAGGGTTGCCGTCAGGAGAGGTGTAGTCGGGCGTCCGCACCTTGCCCTTCACCTTCACGGTTACTCCTGAACGGTCCTCGCAGTCCGTGATCTCGATCGAGCCGCCGCGGTTTCGCGGCTCCCCGAGCGTGTGGACGTAGCTGCCGGTCTTCGTGACGTCGGCAATCTTCATGTCGACGACCGCTTCCTGCAGCTCAAGAAACTCTTCACCCGTCGCGACCGGGTTGAGGGTCTTGAAGTCGATCGTCCGCTTGCGGTGGGCCAGGTCCCTCACCTCGAGGTACTTCGTCAGCTGGGCCGCCGCCTTCTCCTCCGGTGTCTTCGGAGTCGGCGTGCTGGTGGGTGTCGGCGAGGGGGACTGGCTCGGGGTCTCCTGGACTGTGGGCTCGGTGTCGTCGCCGCCGCAGCCCGTCAGGGTCAGGGCGAGGGCGAGGGCCACTCCCCCGAGTGCGGAGTGGTGCTTCCTCATGTGGTGTCTCCTCCTGTGGTGGGCGACGCCATGACTGACCGCTGGCTGACGTCG
>NZ_DASWVI010000053.1:0-2500 GCF_036401255.1 Nocardioides sp.
CCGCGTGTCCAAAGTTCCTACGCGCTTCGCGCGGGCCAGGGCACGCACCTCGCTGCGTTGGCCTCGCTCGAGTTGCGCCCGGTAGCCCTACGCTCGGCCGCCTTGCGATGCACGCACCCTGACCACGCCAAGCATCCAGGAGCTTCCGACACGCGACACTAGTCGGCACGCCGGATCGAGGTCGGCCAGCAACGGGCCGTCACCCCGATCGTGTTCCAGGCGTCGATCGCGACGATGAGGCTGAGCAGGGCCGCGGTGCCCGCTTCGCCGTACGCCGCGATCGCGGCCCGCACGCACTCGGTGGGGACCTTGGTCGTGGCCTTGAGCGTGACCTGCTCGACGAGCTCCAGCGCGACCCGCTCCTCGGCCGAGAACAGGCCCGACTCCGGCCAGATCGCCACCGCGTCGACGCGCTGGGGCGCGACCCCCGCCGCGCGCGCGGCCCGGGCGTGCATGTCGACGCAGTAGGCGCAGCCGTTGAGCTGCGAGGCGCGCAACCGCAGGAGCTCACGCAGGGCAGGCGCGATGCCGGCACGGTCCAGCTCGGTGGTGGCGGCCTCGTCGAGGTCGTTGACGGCGCGGGCCAGGGTGGGCGCGAGCGCGTCGAAGTCGAGGCGGGCGGGGACGGGGACGTAGTCGGTGACAGTCATGCCCCGGACGCTAGGACCGTGCCGCCCGCGCCCCCTGGGCCAATCGCGAGCCGCCTCGTCGGGCCAATCCGGGGACTCGCGTCACGCGGAGCGGACGCTCTCCACGAGGAGCGTGAGCGCGGTCTCGTACTGCGCCGTGCCGGTCGCCGCGTAGCCGATCGCGAGCGCCGGAGCATGGTCGCCCGGCCGGCCACCGAGCGCGAACGACCGGAGGCCCTCCACGCGGAGGCCGCGGGCGGCGGCCGCCTGCACCACCGCGGTCTCGGTGACGCCGGCCGCGAGCGTGAGCAGGCACTGGAGACCGGCCGGGAGGCCGGTGACCTCGCAGCCCGGCAGCTGGTCGGCGACGACCTGCTCGAGCCGCGCCCGGCGAGCGCGGTAGGTCGCGCGCAGGCGGCGTACGCCGCGGTCGTAGTGGTGCCCGGTCAGGAACGTCGCGAGGGCGAGCTCGTGGAGCGCCGCCGGCCGGGCGCCGGAGAGCTCGCGCTGCTCGAGGACGTCGGGGAGCAGCCAGCCCGGCAGCGCTCCCCAGGCGAGCCCGACGGCCGCGGCCAGCGCCTTGCTGGCCGTGCCCAGGTAGGCCACGTGGTCGGGGGCGAGCGCCTGCAGCGCGCCGACGGTGCGCCGGTCGTAGCGGAACTCGCCGTCGTAGTCGTCCTCGATCACCAGCGTCTCCGCCCGCTCGACCCAGGCGGCGAGCCACCGGCGGCGCTCGGCGGCCAGGGGCACGCCGAGGGGGAACTGGTGAGCGGGCGTGAGCAGGACGGCCGGCACGTCCATCCGCTCGAGGAGCTCCACCTGCGCGCCGTCCGCGTCGACGGGGAGGGGGACCGGCGTCAGGCCCGCCGCCGCGATCAGCCGGTGGTGCGTGTCGTGCCCGTACTGCTCGACGGCCACGCGCCGGCCGCCGCGGGCCCGGAGTGCCCGGCAGGTCAGCGCGAGGAGCTCACCGTACCCGTGCCCCACCACGATGCGCTCGGGACTCGTGACCACGCCGCGGGTGCGCGCGACGTAGTCCGCGATCGCCGACCGGAGCTGCGGCGTGCCCGCGGGGTCGGGGTAGCCGAGGTCGGCGGTGGCCGCCTGCAGGGTCGCGTGCCGGGCCGCGGCCGCCCACTCCCGCCGGGCGAACCCGGCGACGCCGGGGATGCCGGCGCGCAGGTCGATCCAACGGCGTACGCCGGGCGTGGGCGGGCTGCTCGCGACCGGGGCACTGCGGTGGGCGACCCAGGTGCCCGACCCGACGCGGGAGGTGAGCCAGCCCTCCGCGGCCAGCTGCGCATAGACGTCCGCGACGGTGTTACGGCTGATGCCGAGGTCGGCGGCCAGCGTCCGGGCCGGCGGCAGCCGTGTCTCCGGGGCCAGGCGGCCCTCGAGGATGGCCGTGCGCAGGGACTCCTCGAGCGACCGGCCGGGCCGGTCGGGGGAGAGCGTGACGTGCAGGTCCAGGCCGGAGCTCACCGGGGCATCGTAGGAGATTGACCCGGCGTCTTCGACCGGAATTGGCCCAACGCGACGGGTCAATCGGGTCCTAGCGTCCTGGCATGACGACTCAGCGGGTGCAGCGGGTCCAGGTCGCGAGCGCCGTCGCGGACGGTGCCGCGCTGACGATCGTGGTCCTCTACTTCACGCAGGTGGTCGGGCTGCCGGAGGAGGCGGTGGGTCTGGTCCTGGCGGCGGCCGCCGGGGCGGCGGCCCTGGTTGCGACGCCCCTGGGGGTCTGGGCGGACCGGGTCGGCCTGGGCCGCGCGGCGGGGTGCTTCTCGCTGGCGGTCGCGGCGGCGCTGGCGGCGTACGCGTTCGCCGACTCCTTGGCGGCGTACGCCGTCGCGGGCGTGCTCTTCGGCGTG
>NZ_DASWVI010000054.1:0-1747 GCF_036401255.1 Nocardioides sp.
TGCTCGGTGGTCGGACGCTCGGGGGTCTCGTCCGCGGCCACCGGCGGCATCGTGTCGAGGCTCGGCTCGGCGGTCGGCTCGGCGGTCGGCTCGGTGCTCTCCGGTCGGGCCATCGCGGCCACGTCCTTCGGGGAGGGCGCCTTCTGCGCGGGGGCGGCCGGCTCCTGGTCGCCCCCTCGACCACGGCCGCCGCGTCCACGGCGGCCGCCACCGCGCCGGGACTCGTCCTCGGCGCGCTTGGGCTCGACGGGAGCCTCGTGGATCAGCACGCCGCGGCCCTGGCAGTGCTCGCAGTTCTCGCTGAACGCCTCGAGCAGGCCGGTGCCGATCCGCTTGCGCGTCATCTGCACGAGGCCGAGGGAGGTGACCTCGGCGACCTGGTGGCGGGTGCGGTCGCGGCCCAGGCACTCGACGAGGCGACGCAGCACCAGGTCGCGGTTGGACTCCAGGACCATGTCGATGAAGTCGACGACGATGATGCCGCCGATGTCGCGCAGCCGGAGCTGGCGGACGATCTCCTCGGCCGCCTCGAGGTTGTTCTTGGTGACGGTCTCCTCGAGGTTGCCGCCAGAACCGGTGAACTTGCCGGTGTTGACGTCGACGACCGTCATCGCCTCGGTGCGGTCGATGATCAGCGAGCCGCCCGAGGGCAGCCACACCTTGCGGTCGAGGCCCTTGGCGATCTGCTCGTCGATGCGGTACTCCGCGAACACGTCCGCCTTGCCGCCCGCACCGTCCGGTCCCGGGTCGTAGCGCTCGAGCCGCGGCTCCAGGTCGGGTGCGACGTGCTGGACGTAGCCCTGGACGGTGTCCCAGGCGTCCTCGCCCTGGATGACCAGCTTGGAGAAGTCCTCGGTGAACAGGTCGCGGACGACCTTCAACGTCAGGTCCGGCTCGCCGTAGAGCAGCTGCGGCGCGTTGCCCTTGGCCTTGGCCTCGATGTCCTCCCACCGGGCCTTGAGCCGCTCGACGTCGCGGGTCAGCTCCTCCTCGCTGGCACCCTCGGCGGCGGTGCGCACGATCACCCCGGCGGTGTCGGGGACGATCTCCTTGAGCAGCGCCTTGAGCCGGTTGCGCTCGGTGTCGGGGAGCTTGCGGGAGATCCCGCTCGTGGTGCCGTCGGGCACGTAGACCAAGAAGCGGCCCGCCAGGCTGATCTGGCTGGTGAGGCGGGCCCCCTTGTGGCCGATCGGGTCCTTGGTGACCTGCACGAGGACCGACTGGCCCGAGCTGAGCACGGACTCGATCTTGCGCGGCTGGCCGTCCTTGTGGCCCAGCGCCGACCAGTTGACCTCGCCGGCGTACAGCACGGCGTTGCGGCCCTTGCCGATGTCGATGAACGCCGCCTCCATGGAGGGCAGCACGTTCTGCACCCGGCCGAGGTAGACGTTGCCGATCAGCGAGGTCTGGGACTCGCGGGCGACGTAGTGCTCGACGAGCACCCGGTCCTCGAGCACGCCGATCTGGGTGAGCTCCTCACGCTGCCGGATCACCATCACGCGGTCGACGGACTCGCGGCGCGCGAGGAACTCGGCCTCGCTGACGATCGGGGCGCGGCGCCGGCCGGCCTCGCGGCCCTCGCGGCGGCGCTGCTTCTTGGCCTCGAGCCGCGTCGACCCGGAGACCGCGGTGATCTCGTCCTCGGCGGAGCGACCCTTGCGCACGCGCGTGGTGGTGTTCTGCGGGTCGTCGCCCGAGCCTCCCCCGGAGTCGCCGTCGCGGCGTCGGCGCCGGCGCCGGCGCGACC
>NZ_DASWVI010000055.1:0-5970 GCF_036401255.1 Nocardioides sp.
GGACGTCGTCATCGACCTGGTGTGCTACCGCCGCCGCGGTCACAACGAGGGCGACGACCCGTCGTACACCCAGCCGCTGATGTACGACCTGATCGAGCAGAAGCGCTCGGTGCGCAAGCTCTACACCGAGTCGCTGATCGGTCGTGGGGACATCACGATCGAGGAGGCCGAGCAGGTCCTGCGCGACTACCAGCAGCAGCTGGAGCGGGTGTTCACCGAGGTCCGCGAGGCCAGCACCCAGCCGTCGGAGTGGACCACCGTCCCCGACTACCCCGACAAGCCCGCGGGCGAGGCCAAGACCGCCATCGGCCCCGAGGTGATGAAGCGGATCGCCGACGTCTACGTGACGCCGCCCGAGGGCTTCACCGTGCACCCCAAGGTGATGCCGCAGCTGCAGCGGCGGGCGGCCGCGATCGCCGACGGCCCGATCGACTGGGGCACCGGCGAGATCCTCGCGTTCGGCTCCCTGCTCATGGAGGGCCGCCCGGTCCGGCTGGCCGGGCAGGACTCGCGACGCGGCACGTTCGTCTCCCGGTTCGGCACGATCATCGACCGGGTCAACGCCGACGAGTGGACCCCGCTCACCTCGCTGACCGAGGACCAGGCGAAGTTCTATATCTACGACTCGCTGCTCTCCGAGTACGCCGCGCTCGGCTTCGAGTACGGCTACTCGGTGGCCCGGCCCGAGGCGCTGGTGCTGTGGGAGGCGCAGTTCGGCGACTTCGTCAACGGCGCCCAGACGGTCATCGACGAGTTCATCAGCTCCGGTGAGAGCAAGTGGCGCCAGCAGTCCGGCGTCGTGCTCCTGCTCCCCCACGGCTACGAGGGCCAGGGCGCCGACCACTCCTCCGCGCGGATCGAGCGGTTCTTGACGATGGCCGCCGACGAGGCGTTCGTCGTGGCGCAGCCCTCGACGCCCGCGTCGTACTTCCACCTGCTGCGTCAGCACGCGCTCGGCGAGGAGCACCGGCCGCTGATCGTGTTCACGCCGAAGTCGATGCTCAAGCGCAAGGAGGCGGCCTCGCAGCCCGGCGACTTCACCGAGGGCACGTTCCGGCCGTTCATCTCCGACGCTCAGGCGGACGCCGACCAGGTCGACACGCTGCTGCTGTGCTCGGGCCGCGTCACCTGGGACCTCATGGTGGAGCGCGCCAAGCGCGAGGACGCGGGCCGCTTCGCGATCGCCCGGATCGAGCAGCTCTACCCCCGGCCCGAGGCCGAGATCCGCGAGGAGATCGCCCGCTTCCCGAAGCTCAAGGCGGTGCGGTGGGTGCAGGACGAGCCCGCGAACATGGGCCCGTGGCCGCACTACCAGCTCAACGTGTGGCGTGACGTCGACGCGCAGGTCGAGCTGGTCTCGCGGCCAGAGTCCTCCTCGCCCGCGGTCGGCACGGTCAAGCGCCACACCGAGGAGCAGAAGGACCTGATCCAGAGAGCCTTCAGCTGACGATGTACTTCACCGATCGCGGCATCGAGGAGCTCGAGAAGCGCCGAGGCGAGGAGGAGGTCACCCTCGCCTGGCTCGCCGACCGGCTCCAGGAGTTCACCGACACCCACCCGGAGTTCGAGACGGCCGTGGAGCGCTTCGCGACCTGGCTCGCCCGCCTCGACGACCCCGAGGACTAGCGCGGACCAGCGAGGACCAGCCGGCCGGACCCGTACCGTCTCGATCCGAGATGGTGCGGGTTCCGTCCGTCGGTGGCCTGGGGCAGGATGCCGGCATGGCCGAGCAGACCACCGAGCACTCCTCCCACGCGATCGACTACCCGCCGGCACCCTGGCAGATGGTGGGCCAGCTCTGGCTCACCCTGTTCCGCCTGACATCGGCGATCGACGAGCTGCGGCCGGCCGGCATCTACGGGGCCGCGTGGGTCAGCTACGAGCCCGGCAGCCCGCTCACCTACTCCGAGCTGCTGGTCGCCCGGCCGGTCAGCACCGACGCCCACGGGCGCCGGGTGAGCATCACCGACATCTGGGTCGACTCCCCCGCCTCGGTCGCCGGCGGCCGTGAGCTGTGGGCGATCCCCAAGGGACTGTGCGACTTCGAGCTCGAGAGCGTGCGCCGCGGGCCGCTCTCGACCACCGACTGGTCGGCCACGCTCGGCCGCCGTCCGATCGCGAGCGCGACCTTCACCGACGTCTCGAAGGCGATGGTGCGGCTCCCGTTCAAGGGCGGCACCTGGCAACCCGGCATCGAGGACGCCGGCGGCGCGGAGCGCACGGCGACACTCCAGGGCTCCTCGAAGGTGCTGCCGTGCCGCGGCCGGTGGGACTTCGCCTCCGACGGGCCGCTGGCGTGGCTGCGCGGCGCCCGCCAGCTCGCGTCGTTCCGGCAGGCCGACTTCCGGATGTCCTTCGGCTGAGCGGGGTCGAGAGCGAGGATGCCGCGCCGTCTGGAACCGGAGGCGGCGGTCGTACGCCGGCTCGGCGCGATCGCACGGCCGCTCCCGGACGCCTACGAGGAGGACGCGTGGACCGGCGTCCGCTGGCGGGTGCGGGCGAAGACCTTCGCCCACGTCATGGTCGCCCAGGAGGGCTACGAGTCGGCCTACCGCGACATCACCGGTGACGCCACGCCGCGGACCGTGCTCACGTTCCGTGCGACCGGCGACGAGCTGCTGGCGCTGACCCATGCGGGGCTGCCGTTCTACAAGCCGCCCTGGTCGCCGACGATCGTGGGCCTGGTCCTCGGGGACGCCACCGACTGGACCGAGGTCGCCGAGCTCGTCACCGAGAGCTACCGCTGCTGCGCTCCGCAGAAGCTGGTCCGCCTGCTCGACGAGCGGTGATGATCGCGCCGCTGGTCCGGCGCGGCACGGCCCCGGGAGCCGCCGCTGCGTGAGGGTGGCTCCGGGGCCTTGCCGCGCAGTCACTCCGTGCCCCGGCGCCCGGGCCCACGAACCCACCCGATCGGGTGGAGTCTCGCACCCGCACGACGTCATCTCGATCGCGGCCCCTGGGCCACGCAAGGGATGACGTCGCGGCGGGTCAACGGGGGTCGTCGGTCGTGGCGTTGTCCGCGGCCGCCTTGCGGGCGGAGTCGCGGATCTCGAACACCTCGGTGGCGAAGCCCCCGACCGCCGACGCGACGTCGCGCACGGCCCCGGTGATGATCGTGGCGACCTGGCCCGCGGTGGCCGCGGCGGCCTCGACGGTCCCCTGGACCGCGTCCTTGCGGATCTCGGACTTGCTCAGCCGCTCGCTCATGCGCCCAGTGTCACCCGTCCGGGCGCTCCGCCGGAAGGGGCGTGCCCTAGCCTGGCGAGGTGTCCGGACTGACGGTGGGGCGCGAGCCGATGTCGCGCGTGGAGCGCAAGGAGCGCACCCGGCGCGCGATCCTCGACGCCGCGCTCGTCCTCTCCTCGGAGAGCACGATGGCCGCCCTCTCGCTGCGCCAGGTCGCCAAGGAGGTCGGGATCGTCCCGACCGCGTTCTACCGGCACTTCGACTCCGTGGAGGCCCTCGGTGTCGCCCTGGTCGACGAGTCGTTCGCGTCGCTGCGCACCCTGCTGCGCGACATCCGCCGCGGCGACCCGGCGCTGGCCGACATCGTGGACCGCTCGATCGGGATCCTCGTCGACCACGTCCACCAGCAGCGGGCCCACTTCTCGTTCATCGCCCGGGAGCGGGCCGCCGGCCCGCCTGCGGTACGCCGGGCGATCCGCGACCAGATCGCCCTGTTCGAGCACGAGCTGGCCACCGACCTGGCGCGGTTGCCCGGGGCCGCCGTCTGGTCCGCCCGGGACCTTGCGGTCGTCTCGAACCTCATCGTCACCGCGATGGTGGCCACGGCCGAGGCCATCCTCGGGGCGGCCGACGACCCGGAGCGCGAGCAGCGGCTGGTCGAGCAGGCCCAGCTGCAGCTGCGGATGGTGCTGATCGGCGCGCTGAACTGGCGCTCCGACCCCGCGCGCTAGGAGTCTGATGAACACTCCGCGCGGCTACGCGACGCCCGGTGGAGCGTTGGCGGCGTTCGCCTCGGTCGGAGTGACCCGCCACGCCGTCCCTCGGCCGCCTTGCCACCGCACGCACCGGACGCCGCTCGCGTTCGCCCGTCTTGTTCAGCAGACTCCTAGCCGGCCGGGCGGACGACGACCTCCGGGATCGTGGCGTCCCGGGGCAGGTCGATCAGGCGCACGATCGTGTCGGCGACGGTCTCCGGCCGGATCCACTGCCCGGCGTCGTACGGCTTGCCCTCGTGGCGGTGCACCTTCTCCTGCATCGGCGTCGCGGTGCGGCCGGGGAACACCGAGCTGACGCGGACGCCCTGCTCGGCCTCCTCGGCGCGCAGCGCGTCGGCCAGCGCCCGCAGCCCGTGCTTGGACGCGGCGTACGCCGACCAGCCGGCGTGGGCGGTGAGGCCGGACCCGGAGTTGACGAAGACCACCGTGCCGCGGGCGGCGCGCAGCGCCGGCAGCGCGACCCGGGTCAGTGCGGCCGGCGCGACCAGGTTGACACGCAGCTGCGTGGCCCAGTCCTCGACCGAGAGCTCGGCGACGGTCCCGAGCTCGACCACGCCGGCCGCGTGCACCACCGAGTCGAGCTCGCGGGGCAGCTCGAGACCCTCCACGGACTCCGGCCAGGCGAGGTCCGCGACCAGGACCGTCGCCCCGGCGTACGCCGTGCGCAGCTCGGCGGCCCGGTCCTCCGAGCGCGCCAGCAGCACGAGGTCGTCGCCGCGCTCGTGGAGCCGGCGGGTCAGCTCGGCGCCGATGCCCGAGCCGGCCCCGGTGACCAGGTGCGTGGTCACCGGGTGAAGACGATCTTGCCGAACTGCTCGCCCTCGAGCATCGCGGCGAAGCCGGCACGGGCGTCGGTCATCGGCAGGGTCCGGTCGATCAGCGGCCGCACGCCGGTCGCGTCCAGCATCGCCACCAGGCCGGCGAGCTCGTCGCGGGTGCCCATCGTCGACCCGATCACGCTCAGCTGCAGGAAGAAGATCCGGGTGAGCTCCGCGTCGTCGAGCTTCGGCCCCGAGGTCGTCCCCGAGGTGATGATCCGGCCGCCGGGCCGCAGGGAGCGGATCGAGTGGGACCAGGTCGCCCGGCCGACCGTCTCGATGACCGCGTCGACCTTCACGGGCAGCCGCGCCCCGGACTCGAACGCCTCGTGGGCGCCGAGCTCGAGGGCGCGCGCCCGCTTGGCCTCGTCGCGGCTGGTCACGAGCACCCGGAGACCGGCGGCGCGGCCGAGCACGATCGCCGCGGTCGCGACGCCCCCGCCGGCGCCCTGCACGAGCACGGTCTCCCCGGCGTGCAGGCCACCGCGGGTGAACAGCATCCGGTACGCCGTGAGCCAGGCGGTCGGCAGGCACGCGGCCTCCTCGAACGACAGCGAGGCCGGCTTGGGCACCACGTTGCGGCGCGGCACGGCCACACGCTCCGCGAACGTGCCCTGGTAGCGCTCGGAGAGCAGCGAGCGCCTCGGGTCGAGGGTCTCGTCGCCGGTCCAGGACGGGTCGCTGATCACGGCGTGGACGACGACCTCGTTGCCGTCCTCGTCGTGGCCCGCGGCGTCGCAGCCCAGGATCATCGGCAGCGCCTCCTCGCGCAGGCCGACGCCGCGCAGGGAGAACAGGTCGTGGTGGTTGAGGGAGGCGGCCTTGACGGTGACCGTGGTCCACCCGTCCGGGACCTCAGGGTCCGGGCGCTCCCCCACCTGCAGGGCGGAGAGCGGGTCGTCGGCGGAGAAGCGGTCGGCGTAGACGGCGAGCATGCCCCGAACGTACCCGGACCTAGGCCCGCGCCACTCCGTCGCGTCGTGCGGCTTCGGCCACAGCCGCCGAGACGGCCGGCCCGACACGCGGGTCGAACGGCGAGGGGATCACGCAGTCCTCGGCGAGGTCGGCGCCGACGAGGTCGGCCAGGGCCTGGGCGGCCGCCAGCTTCATCCCCTCGGTGATCGCGGTGGCGTGCACGTCGAAGGCGCCGCGGAAGATGCCGGGGAAGGCCAGCACGTTGTTGATCTGGT
>NZ_DASWVI010000056.1:0-6923 GCF_036401255.1 Nocardioides sp.
CCGAGGGCTGCGACTGGCCACCCGGCATGTGCCACGTCCACCACGACCCCTCCTGGGCATCTGGAGGCGGCACCGACATCGACCACGCCCGACTCCTCTGCCCCCGACACCACGCCCGCGCCCACGACCCCACCTACCGCATGACCAGACTCCCCGGCGGCAAGGTCGCCTTCACCCGGCGGATGTAGGCCGAGCGTCGGCGCGCTCGGGTCAGGAGCCGACCGTGATGACCGTCTTGCCCCTGCGCCGTGCCGTCGCGGTCAGGGCCGCGACCGCGTCGTCGAGGGACGCGGTCACGCCGATGTTGGTGCGCAGGCGGCCATCGCGGACCCGCTGCACGATCTCCCCCAGCTGCACCCGGTCGGCCTCGACCACGAAGTCCACCGCTCGGCCGCCGGCCGGTTCGGTCTCGACCGGGCCGACCACCGACACCAGCGTCCCGCCCGGCTTGACCAGGCCGGCCGACCGCCGCTGCACGTCGCCGCCCACGACGTCGAACACCAGGTCCACCGGACCGACGTCCTCCAGGGCGTCGGCATCGAGGTCGACGAACGCGTGCGCTCCGAACTCGAGCGCCTTCTCGCGATCGGCCGCCCGTCCGGTGCCGATGACGTAGGCGCCCGCCTCGCGCGCGAGCTGGGTGACCATCGTGCCCACCGCGCCGGCAGCGCCGTGCGCGAGCACGGTCTGTCCCGCCTCGAGCCGCCCGTGCTGGAACAGCCCCTGCCAGGCGGTCAGGCCGGAGATCGGCAGCGACGCGGCGACCGCGAAGTCGACGTCACCCGGCAGCGGGGCCAGGTTGCGCGACTCGATCGCGACGTACTGCGCCAAGGTGCCGTCGCGGTGCCAGTCGGCGAGACCGAGAACGCGTTGGCCCACGGACAGGCCGGTCGTGCCGTACCCGAGCGCGGTGACCACGCCGGCCAGCTCGTGACCGGGGATCGACGGGGTCTTGTCGCGGCCCGCCCGATCGGTCCAGGTGGACGGCCAGTCCAGCTCGGTCGAGACCCAGCCCGCTGCGCGGACCTCGACGAGCACGTCGTTGATCGCCGGCCGCGGGTCGGGTCGCTCGGCCAGCCTCATCCCGGCCAGCCCCTCGCCCGGGCCGGTCACCACGATCGCCTTCATCTGCTCCACCTCTCGTCCGAAATATGGGCTGTCCAGCCCATTCCGCAGTGAACACCCGCAAGGAATGGGCTGTCAAGCCCAAACGGGCTACGCTGCGACGCATGGGCGCGACGACGACTCCGGACGGGCGGGCGCTGACCCCGAAGGGGCAGGCGACCCGCGCGCGGATCCTGGAGCATGCGGCGAACCTCATCTACGCCCACGGTGTGCACGCGACGAACAACGAGCAGCTCAGGCGCGCGGCCGGGGTCAGCGGTTCGCAGCTCAACCACTACTTCCCCACCAAGGAGAGCCTGGTCCTGGCGGTGATCGAGTGGCAGGCCGATCGGGTGCTGACCTTCCTCCGCGGGGCGGAGTTCAACGGCTTCGACAGCCTCGACGCGTTCCGGCGGTGGGCCGCGTCCTACGTCGATCGCGAACGCTCCTACCGCGAAGGCTGCAGCCTCGGCTCGCTCGCCAGCGAGATCCTCAAGACCGACCTCGACGTCCACGACGAGCTCGCGGCCGCGTTCGAGACGTGGCGGACGGTCTTCCGCGACGGGATCCGCCAGATGCAGCGCTCCGGACGCATGAGCGCCGACGCGGACGCCGAACAGCTGGCCGACCTGGTCCTGGCAGCGTTCCAAGGCGGCATGCTGCTCGCCCAGGTGGCCCGCGACGTCGCGCCGCTGCGCGCGGCCCTGCAGGCCGCGCTCGACCACCTGGAGATGTTCGCGACGACAGGCTGACCCGCGGGCTCGCCGGCCGCGGGGTCGCGGCCGCCCGCGCACCTGACGCAGATGCTCTGCAGAGCGCGGGCGGACGACAGTTCCGTCAGGTGCGCGGTGCCCCCAGCGGTGAGCCCAGGATCAGTGGCGCAGGGCGGCGTACTCCTGGGCGATCGCGGCGCCGAGCCGGGCGTTGTGGTGCACCAGCGCGATGTTGGCGGTGAGCGAGGCGCCGCCGGTGATCTCGACGATGCGGCCGAGCAGGTACGGCGTGGCGTCCTTGCCGTGGATGCCCTGGGCGTCCATGTCGGCGAGGGCACGCTCGATGATCACGCCGATCTCGTCGGCCGGGATCTCGTCCTCGGCCGGGATCGGGTTCGCGACGACGACCCCGCCGGCGATGCCGAGCCGCCACTTCGCGTCCATCACCGCGGCGATGTCGGCGGCGGTGTCGACGCGCATGGGGGCCTCGTGACCGCTGGAGCGGGAGTAGAACGACGGGAACTCGTCCGAGCCGTGCACGAGGACCGGCACGCCGAGGGTCTCCAGCCGCTCGAGCGTCAGGCCGATGTCGAGGATGCTCTTCACCCCCGCCGAGACGACGGCGACGTCGGTGGTCCCGAGCTCGGTGAGGTCCGCGGACTCGTCGAAGGACTGCTGCGCGCCGCGGTGCACGCCACCGAGCCCGCCGGTCACGAACGTCCGGATGCCCGCGAGGGCGGCCAGGCGCATCGTCGCGGCGACCGTCGTCGCACCGTGGGCGCCGCGCGCCACGACGTAGGGCAGGTCGCGGACGCTGACCTTCGCGACGTCGCCGTGGCTGGCGAGCAGCTCGAGGTCCTCGGCGCCGAGGCCGATCCGGGGCCGGCCGTCGAGCACGGCGATCGTCGCCGGGACGGCGCCGGCGGCACGGATGATGTCCTCGACCTCGGTCGCCATCGTGACGTTGTCCGGGTAGGGCATGCCGTGGCTGATGATCGTGCTCTCCAGCGCCACCACGGGCGCGCCGTCGCGCAGCGCCTGCGCGACCTCGTCGGTGAGGGTGAGCATCGGGTGGGGCCCGGCGTGGGGGGTGGTCATGACAGCTTGCTCCTGACGAGTCGGTCGGTGAGGTCGGGTCGGACGGTGTGGGGACTGGCGACGGTGAGGGCGGCGGCCGCGTGGCCGTACGCCGCGGCCGCGGCGGGTTCGGCGCCCTCGAGGAGGGCGTGGCAGAAGGCGGCGGTCATGGAGTCGCCCGCGCCGGTGACGTCGACGACGTCCGCGTCGACGGAGTCCAGCGCGACGATGTCGCCGCTGGTGCTGAGCAGGGAGCCGGCCGGGCCGAGCCGCACCCACACCACCTCGACGCCACGGTCGTGGAGGGCCTGGGCGGCCAGCTGCTGCTGGCGGCGGGTGCGGGTGGGCAGGTCGGTCAGTGCGGCGAGCTCGTCGCGGTTGGGCGTGATCGCGAACACCGGACGTTCGCCGTCGAGGAGGGGCGCGAGCAGTGCCGCCTTCGGGACGCTCACCGGATCCAGCACGACCCGCGTCGCGACGTCGGCGGCCAGGTCGAGCGCGTAGCTCAGCGTCGCGGTGGCGAGGTTGCCGTCGAGGACGAGCAGCGACGCGGACGCGACCAGGTCACGGGCGTCGGCCACCCGCTCGGGGGTGATCGCCTCGGTGGCAGCCATGTCGGCCACCGCGACGACGAGCTCGCCGTTGGCGTCGAGGACGGCGGTGTAGGTGCCGGTCGATCCGGCGTCTCGCCGGACGTGCTCGACGCGCACGCCGGCGTTCGAGGTCGCCGAGAGCACCTGGTCGCCGAGCGCGTCGGTGCCGATCCCGGCGATCAGGTGGGTCCGGGTGCCGAGCCGGGCGAGGTTCTCCGCGATGTTGCGGCCGACGCCGCCCGCCGCCATGGCGGCGGCGCCGGGATTGCTCGTCGCCGGCACCGCCGCCCGGACGCTGCGTGCCTTGATGTCCATGTTCGCCCCGCCGACGACCACGACGGACTCGCCCTCGCTCAGCACGTAGCCACGGCCGAGGACGACGCCCTTGCGGGTCAGGTTCGACAGGTGCACGTTGACCGCGGCGCGGGTGGTGCCCAGGGCCTCGGCGATGGCCGCGGAGCCCACCAGCGGGTCGCGGCGGAGCAGGGCGACGATCTCGCGTTCACGCTCCGTGAGGTTCATACTTAGAACTATAAGGCTGCTTTATCCTGATAAGCAACCGGTCCGGGTGTGACGAGCGTCGCGATGCCGGTGGTCAGGGGCACCGCGAGCACCAGGCCGATGCTGCTGGCCAAGGTGCGCACGACCTCCTCGGTGATGTCCTCGGTCGCGAGCAGGTCGTCGACGGGCAGGCCGTACAACCGGAGGATCAGCAGCACGGCGAGCGCCGTACCGGCGTAGGCGAACACGATCGTGTAGATCGTCGAGGCGATGTGGTCGCGCCCGATCCGCATGCCGCTGGCGAACACCTGCACCCGGGTCATCCCCGGCGCCGCCGCCCTGATCTCCCACACGGCCGAGGTCTGGGTGATCGTGACGTCGTTGAGGACGCCGAGCCCGGCCACGATCGTGGCGCAGGCGAACAGGCCGTGGAAGCTCAGGTCGCCCACCAGGCTGGAGAGGATGCCGGCGGTCTCCTCGGTCGCCCCCGTGAGGTGGGTCGCGCGGGTCGCGAGCACACCGAGGCCGGCGGTGACGCCGACTCCGGCCAGTGTCCCGGCGAGCGCAGCACTGGTGCGCAGGGAGAAGCCGTGGGTGGTGTAGAGCACCACGAACATGATCGTCGCGGACGCGGTCAGCCCGACCTGCAACCCCGACTCGCCCGTGAGCAGCGCCGGCAGCACGAACTCCCACAGCACCGCGCCGCTGAACGCCAACCCGATGAGGGCGAACAGGCCGCGCCAGCGGGCGATGACGAGCACGAGCGCGACGAAGACCAGCAGCAGGATGAGGAGCGGGGTCGCGCGCTCGGTGCCGAAGTAGGCGTACGACGCGTCCGCGCCGTCAGCTCCCGGGGTGCGCTGGAGCTTCACCTGGTCGCCGGGCGACAGCCCCGACTCCGAGACGTGCGGGGCGACCTGCACCGACGCGTGGTCGCCCTTGCCTGCTCCCTCGGCGACGGTCACGTCGAGCAGCCCGCAGTCGCCGGTGCGCTGGGCAGGCCCGGCGCACGCCGGGTGGACGACGTCGACGTCGGCCAGGGGGAACGTCACGCCCGGTGCGGCGAAAGGCACGCTCTCGGTGAGCCGGTCGACCTGCGCACCGCTCGGCCACAGCAGCACCACGCCGGCGATCGCGACGAGCGCGACGAGCGCGAGAGCGCCGAGGAGCACCGCGCGCGGCCCGCGAGCCACCTCGACCTCGCCGCCACCGCTTGCAGCGCCGTGCGTGTGCGCGTGCCGGTCGGCCCGGCGCGCCCGATGTGACCGGTGTGACCGATGCGCGTGCCCTGCACCCACGAGCGTTCCTTCCCCCGTCCGGCAGCGCCGTCGGCGCCGCTCACGGGACACCAGTCTGCCCGTCGGGCCCGGTGGGCCAGAATGGTCCCGTGCCGACGGCCAGCCAGTGGGTCGCCTTCGTGGCGGCGAGCCTGCTCTTCATCCAGGTCCCTGGCCCCAGCCTGCTGTTCACCATCGGCAGGGCACTCACCGTCGGTCGCCGCGACGCGATGCTCTCGGTGCTCGGCAACTCGCTGGGGATCTTCAGCCAGGCCGTCGCGATCGCGGTCGGCCTGGGCGCCGTGGTCGCGGCCAGCGCCGAGGCCTACACGGTGGTGCGGATCGCCGGAGCGGCGTACGTCGTCTGGCTCGGCGTCCAGGCGATCCGGCACCGCGCGGACGCCCGGGTCGCGTTGGCGGCGCTCGGTCGCGGCACGCCCCAGCCCGCGCCGGCGCTGCGGTCGCTGCGGGTCGGGTACACCGTCGGGGTGACCAACCCCAAGACGCTGGTGTTCTTCGTCGCGTTCCTGCCGCAGTTCGTCAACGAGTCCGCCGGCCACACCGGCCTGCAGCTGGTCGCGCTCGGCGCGGTGTTCGGCCTGCTCGGCATCAGCTCGGACAGCGTCTGGGCCCTGGCCGCCAGCAAGGCCCGCGACTGGTTCGCGCGCCGTCCGACCCGTCTCGACGGACTCGGCGCCGCCGGTGGGCTGATGATGATCGGCCTGGGCGCGGCGCTCGTCGCCTCGGAGTAGCCGCCTCGGCGGAGTCTCAGCCCCGGCGCTGGTCGTGGGCCAGCAGGGCGACGCCCAGCGAGAGCCGCGAGGCGGGGTCGTCGAGCGGGTGCCCGACGAGCTCCTCGAGCCGGCGCAGCGCGGGGTAGAGCGAGGTGCGGTTGCGGTGCGCGACCCGGGCCAGCTCGGCCTTGTTGCCGCCGACGGCGAGGAACTGGCGCAGCAGGTCGACCAGCCCGCCGCCGTGGCGGGCCTCGTGCTCGAGCAGTGCACCGAGCTCGGCCTCGGTGAACTCCTGGAGCCGAGCGTCCTCCCGCAGCGACATGAGCAGCCCGGGGAGCCGGATGTCGGCCTGCCGGACACAGCCGCCGGTGCGCGGCATCGTCACCGCCACGTCCGAGACGGCGCGGGCCGACCGCAGCGACGCGGCCGCGAGGAGCACGCCGGGCACCGGGTCGCCCGCGGCCAGCACCGCGTCGGGCTCCACCTCGGCGAGGGCGTCGGCGAGCGGGTCGAGCGGGGTCGCGGCCGGCACGAGCAGCCCCACGTGGAGGGCGTCGAGGACGCCGACCAGCCCCGCGACACCGCCGAGCACGGCGACGATCCGATCCACCGGAGCGGGGGTCCGCAGCCGGGCGACGGCCCCGACGTAGGCCGCCGCGTCCGGTACGCCGAGCGCGCGCAGCCGGGCCGCGGCGACCGGCTCGGCGCCGAGTCGCCCCTCGAGCAGGTCCAGGAGCAGGCCGCCGTGGACGCGCAGCTGCAGCGAGGTCTCGTCCCGCTCGATCATCCGGCCCAGCTCGAGCGCCTGCGCGGCGCGCTCCACCACGAGCCGGGCGCGGTCGTCGTCGCGCGGCGCGGTCACGACCAGCCGGCCCCAGGCCCCGCCCTGGATGCCGACCGGGGTGGTCAGCCAGCCCTCCGGGC
>NZ_DASWVI010000057.1:0-1920 GCF_036401255.1 Nocardioides sp.
GACCGGTTCCGGTTCACCCACGCGCTGGTGCGCGACACCGTGCTCTCGAGCCTGCCGCAGTCGCGCCGGGCCAGGGTGCACGCGCGCGCCGCAGGCGTGCTCGCCGGGCGGAACGGTCACGAGGCCGAGATCGCCCGGCACTGGCTGGCCGCCGGCCCCCGCCACCTCGCCGACGCCTGGCCCGCGGCCCAGGCCGCGGCCCGCTCGGCGATGGTCGTCTACGCCTACGTCGAGGCGCTCGAGATGCTCGAGCACGCGCTGCGCGCGCAGGACGAGGACCCCGGCTCCGACGACCGCTCCCGGTTCGAGCTGCTCACCGACCTCGCGGAGGTGCTGCGCCGCGCCGGCCGCTGGGTGGAGCTGCGCGGGGTCGCGCACGAGGCGGTCGAGGTGGCCGACGAGCTCGACGACCCGGAGCTGCTCGCGCGCGCCGGCATCATGACGAGCACCGGTGCGCTGTGGCAGTCGGCCGCCCACGCCCAGGTCGACCCGGTCGTCGTCGCCGCGCTGCGCCGCGCGCTCGACCGGCTGCCCGCGGGCGACGACCCGCGCCGGTGCCAGGTGATGCTCGCGCTCGCCGGCGAGATCTACTACGGCGCCACGCCCCAGGAGCGGGAGGCGATCGCCGCCGAGGCGGTCGCGATGGCCCGCCGGCTCGGCGACCCGGAGCTCACCCTCAGCGCGTGCCTGCACGCAGCCATCGCCGTGTGGCGTGGCGGTACGGCGCAGCTGCGGCTCGACCTGACGACGGAGGCGGTCGGCCTCGCCCGCGACCTCGACGACGGCATCTCGCTGACCTCGGCGCTCACCCTGCGCGCGGTCGCCGCCGGTGAGCTCGGCGACGTCGAGGTGCTCGACGAGTGCCTGGCCGCGGCGCGCGCGGAGGCGGACCGGCTCCGGCACATCTACGCGCAGCTGGTGCTGGACTCCCTCGAGGTGTCCTGGGCGGCGATGCGCGGCCGGTTCGACGACGTCGCCCGGATCATCGACCACATGCGTGAGATCGGTCAGATCGTGTCGATCACCGGCTACGACGAGGCCGTCGCGGGCGCGATGCTGATGGACATGCTCTGGCAGCGTCGCGACGAGGAGCTGGCGTTCGCGATGACGGCGATGGAGGGCAACACGTTCCTGCCGATCGCCACCTCGATCGTCGCGGTCCGGTGCCGCACCGGGCAGGCCGACCTGGGCCGCGCCTACCTGGAGCAGCACCGTGAGGACGTCGACCTGGCGATGCGCAGCGACACCTGGTTCTCCCCGATGGCGTGGAGCATGGGCGCCGAGGCGGCCTGCTACCTCGACGACGCCGGGCTCGGGGCGACGGCGTACGAGCGGCTGGCCGACCTCGCCGGCCGGCCTGCGTGCGCGGGGTCCGGCTCGGCGATCGGGCCGGTCGACATGTTCCTCGCGATGGCCGCCCACGCCACCGGCGCGCACGACGTCGCCTCCCGGCACGCCGACCGGGCACTGGAGCTGTGCGAGCGGTGGGACGTGCCGCTCGCGGCAGACTGGGTCCGCCGCGAGCGCGAGCGCTTCGGGTTCTAGGGGCGACTCGGGCTCGTGGCCCGCTGCTCCTCTGCGCTCACACGCCCACCGACGCGCGGTCGTCGGCCTGGTCGAAGTCATCCCAGACGTCAGCGTCGGACCCGGCGTCGGTGTCGTCCCGCTCGGCCCGGATCGTCGGGAGCAGCCGGTCCAGCCACGCGGGCAGCCACCAGTTCCACCGGCCGAGCAGCGTCATGGTCGCGGGGACCAGCACCATGCGGACGACGGTGGCGTCGAGCACGATCGCGACGGCCATGCCGAAGCCGAGCTGCTTGACCACGGTGTCGGCCTCGGTCGAGAAGCCGAGGAAGACGACGACCATGATCGCCGCGGCGGACGAGATCACCCGGCCGGTCGAGGCCAGTCCGCGCTCCA
>NZ_DASWVI010000058.1:0-11205 GCF_036401255.1 Nocardioides sp.
GCGATCTCGATGTTCTTGATCAGCTTGGCGAACAGCTTGCCGCGCTTGGCGTCGATCGCCGCCTTCTTGTGCTTGGTGGTCGCCCACTTGGAGTGGCCAGACATGGCGTATCCCTATCTCTCCTCGGTGACCAGGTCCACGAACAGCCGGTGGACCCGGGAGTCGCCACCCACCTCGGGGTGGAACGACGTCGCCATCAGCGAACCCTGACGGACCGCGACGATCCTACCCGCGGCCGGACCCTCCTCGACACGAGCGAGCACCTCGACCGAGTCGCCCACCGACTCCACCCAGGGCGCACGGATGAAGATCGCGTGCACCGGGGCGTCGAGGCCCACGACGTCGAGGTCCCCCTCGAAGGAGTCGACCTGGCGGCCGAACGCGTTGCGCCGCACGGTGATGTCCAGCCCGCCGAGCGTCTCCTGGTCACGGGTGCCGTCCTCGATCCGGTCGGCGAGCATGATCATGCCGGCGCAGGTCCCGAACGCGGGCATGCCCTCCTTGATCCGCTGCCGGATCGGCTCGAACAGGTCGAACGTGCGGGCCAGCTTGGCCATCGTCGTCGACTCGCCGCCCGGGATCACCAGGCCGGCGCAGGCGTCGAGCTCGGCGACCCGGCGTACGGCGATCGCCTCGACCCCCAGCTCGGTGAGCACCCGGAGGTGTTCGCGGACGTCGCCCTGGAGGGCGAAGACGCCGATCGTGGGGGCGGCCGTCACCAGCCGCGCTCGGCGAGGCGGTGCGGCTGGGGGATCTCCTCGACGTTGATCCCGACCATCGCCTCGCCGAGGCCACGGGAGACCTTGGCGACCATGTCGGCGTCGTCGTGGAACGTGGTCGCCTTGACGATCGCCTCGGCGCGCTGGGCGGGGTTGCCGGACTTGAAGATGCCGGAGCCGACGAACACGCCCTCCGCGCCGAGCTGCATCATCATCGCGGCGTCGGCCGGGGTCGCGATGCCGCCGGCGGTGAAGAGCACGACCGGGAGCTTGCCGCTCTCGGCGACCTCCTTGACGAGGTCGTACGGCGCCTGCAGCTCCTTGGCGGCCACGAACAGCTCGTCGGGCGAGAGCGCCCCGAGGCGGCGGATCTCGCGGCGGATCGTGCGCATGTGGGTGACCGCGTTGGACACGTCACCGGTGCCGGCCTCGCCCTTGGAACGGATCATCGCCGCGCCCTCGGTGATGCGGCGCAGCGCCTCACCCAGGTTGGTGGCGCCGCACACGAACGGGACGGTGAACGCCCACTTGTCGATGTGGTTCTCGTAGTCGGCCGGGGTGAGCACCTCGGACTCGTCGATGTAGTCGACGCCCAGGGACTGCAGCACCTGGGCCTCGGCGAAGTGGCCGATCCGGGCCTTCGCCATCACCGGGATCGAGACCGCCTCGATGATGCCGTCGATCATGTCGGGGTCGCTCATCCGCGACACCCCGCCCTGGGCGCGGATGTCCGCCGGGACCCGCTCGAGGGCCATCACGGCGACCGCGCCGGCGTCCTCGGCGATCTTCGCCTGCTCCGGCGTGACCACGTCCATGATCACGCCCCCCTTGAGCATCTCGGCCATGCCGCGCTTGACGCGCGTGGTGCCGGTGGTGGGGGTGGTGTCCTGCGGGGCGGGAGTAGGGCTGTCGACCATGCCTCAGATCGTAGTGCGGGTCTCGGCGATCGCCTGCTTCCGGACCACCCAGACGCGCTGCGCGACCGTGATCGTGGAGGCGATGGCGAGCGCCCAGAGCGCGATGTAGAGCAGGACCGGCAGGTCGAAGATCGCGCTGAGACCGGTCATCACGAGGATCGCGACGAGCCGGTCGGCCCGCTCGGCGATGCCGACCTTGACCGAGAAGCCGAGCGTCTCCCCGCGGGAGCGGGCGTACGACGTCACGGCGCCCATCAGCAGGCAGACCAGGCTCAGCACCAGGTAGAGCCGGCTGGGCTCCTCCCAGGCGAAGTACAGCGCGAGGCCGATGAAGATGGCCCCGTCGCCGATCCGGTCGAGCGTGGAGTCCCAGAACGCACCGAACTTGCTCACCCGCCCGGAGGTGCGCGCCATGTAGCCGTCGAGCAGGTCGCTGAACACGAACGCCGTGATCACCAGGACACCGGTCAGCAGCATCCCCTGGGGGAAGAACACCAGCGCTCCGGCGGCGACACCGAGGGTGCCGACGAACGTCACGGCGTCCGGGCTGACGCCCATCCGCAGCAGGAGGTGGGCGATCGGCGAGAGGATCTTGGTCCAGAAGGCGCGGAATCGTTCGAGCATGGCGGCAGCAGGCTACCGCCACCGGGTGATCAGCCTCGATTCACCGATGTTCGGCGTCGCGACCGTCACCAGGTGGGTGTGCCCCCGGGGTCCCCGCCGAGATGGTGGCGCCGCAGCAGGCGGAAATCGGTGATTCGAGGCTCAGCCCGCCTTCGGAACCGCCTGGGGGTGGTCGATCACCGGGGCGAAGGCCAGCTCCGCGGCTCCGACCAGGGGTGAGTCGCCGCCCAACTGCGCGGCGCGCACGACGACGTCGTCACGCGGCATCATCGTGCTGCGAGACATCGCCTCGCGCACCTTGTCCTCCGCGGCCCGCCAGACCTGGGCGAGCGATCCACCGAGCACCACGACCTCGGGGTCGAAGAGGTTCGCGATCGCCCGCAGGCCCACGCCGCACCAGTCGGCGACCTCGGCGACCGCCTCGGCGGCCCGGGCCTCGCCGTTGCGGGCCGCGTCGATCACCTCGGCGACGGCGTGCGGCCCGCCTCCGGGGAGCCGGCCGGCGTGGCGCAGCAGCACGTTCTCGCCGACCTTGGTCTCCCAGCACCCCACCGCTCCGCAGCGGCACACGGGTCCTTCGGTGTCGACCTGCATGTGGCCGACCTCGCCGGCGTACCCCCGGGCTCCGCGGAGCGGACGGCCGCCCACGAGGAAGCCACCGCCGATGCCGACGCTCGCGCTCAGGTAGGCCACCTCGGCGAACCCGACCGCCGCGCCCCGGACGTGCTCGGCGAGCACACCGAGGTCGGCGTCGTTCCCCGTCGCGACGGGCCGGTCGAGTCGCTCGGCCAGCAGGTCGGTGAACGGCACCTCGACCCACCCGAGGTTGGGCGCGAACCGGACCAGCCCGTCCACCGCCCGGACGGCGCCCGGTACGGCGACGCCGACGCCGAGGCACCGGGTCTGCTGGCCGGTCACCGCCAGGGTCTCCTCCACCATCTGGGCGACCGCCTCGACGACGTGCGAGACGTCGTGCTCGCCGCGCTGGTGGCCCCGGTCGCGCCGGTCGAGCATCTCGCCGCCGAGGCCGACCAGGGCGACCGCGATGCGGTCCACGCCCACGTCGACGGCCACGACGACGTTGTCCTCTCGCGGCACCACGAGGTGCGACGGGCGTCCCGAGCGCCCACCCACCGCCGACGTCTCCTCCGACACCAGGCCCAGGCTCTGCAGCTCACCGGTGAGCGCACCGATCGTGCTGCGGTTGAGCCCGAGCTGGCGGGTGAGGACCGCGCGGGTCGTAGGACCGCGCGTGTGCACCGTCTGCAAGATCGCGCGCAGGTTCGCGCGACGCAGCTCATCGGTGCTGACGCCGGTGGGGGTGGGCACGGCTCTCTCCTGCTACACGCGACCGGTTGCGGCAGCCCGACGACGGCTGATCGCGTCGACGCTCGCGGCGACGAGCAGCACCAGACCGGTGACGATGTACTTCGTGCGGTCGGGCTGGTTCATCAGGCCCATGCCGTTGGCGATGACGGCGACCACGGTGCCGCCGATCAGGGCGTCGATGACGCGGCCCTTGCCACCGAACAGGCTGGTGCCGCCGATGACGGCCGCGCCGACCGCGTAGAGCAACGTGGTCTGACCACCGGTGACGTTGTTCACGCCGCCGCTGTAGCTCGCGAGCATGATGCCGCCGACCGCCGCCACCGTCGAGTTCAGCATGAAGCAGCTGAGCTGGATCATCTTGACGTTGATGCCGGCACGACGCGCGGCCTCGGCGTTGCCGCCCACGGCGTAGACGTGACTGCCCCACTTGGTCCGGCCCAGCAGGAAGCTGAGCGCGAGCGCGAGCCCGATGAGGATCAGCAGTGCGATCGGGACGCCCTTGATCGACTTGATGTGCGCGTTGGGGCTGCGCTCGATCGACAGGTAGTAGACGATCAGGCCGACGAGCAGGGCGAGGAAGCCCGACTTCAGCGCCCAGAGGAGCATCGGCTGGCTGGTCAGGCCGTGGCGCCGGCGTCGACGGTTGGTCAGGAAGGTCGACACGGCGTAGATCACGACGAGGACGGCCGCGACCACGATGCCGAGCCAGACCGCGATGGTCTCGGCGTTGAGCTTGGCGACGAACTCGCCCGAGTCGATCGACCCCTTCTCCCCGATGATCACCAGCATGACGCCCTGCAGGGCGAGGAACATCGCCAGTGTCACCACGAAGGACGGGACGCCGAGCCGGGAGACGATCAGGCCGATGAAGGTGCCGATCACCATGCCCGTGACGAGGCAGGCGAGGATCGCCAGCGGGGTGGGCCAGTCGTGCTCGACCAGGAGGGAGCACATGACGGCGGCCGACACGCCGGCGGTGTAGCCAGCCGAGAGGTCGATCTCGCCGAGCAGCAGCACGAAGACGAGCCCCATCGCGATGATCGTGACGCCCGCCGACTGCTGGATGAGGTTGCCGAAGTTGAACGCCTTGGTGAAGGTCTCGGGCCGTGCGGTGGAGAACCCGATCACCAGCGCGACGAGCCCGAGGACGGCCGGCAGCGAGCCGACGTCGCCGCCGCGGAGCTTGGCGACGTACTCACGGATGAGGCTGCCGACGGTGGCAGGGCGGTGGGGGTCGTGGGTCTCGTGGATCTCGTCGGTCGCGACGCTCATGCCGCATCCCCCTCGCTCAGCTTGCCGGTCGTGATCGCCTGGACGATGCGCTCGCGGTTGGTGGTGGCGGCGTCGACCTGCGCGACCATCTGGCCGAGGTAGAGCACCGCGATGTCGTCGGCGACCTGGAAGACCTCGTTGAGGTTGTGGCTGATCAGGATGACCCCGAGCCCGCGGTCGGCGAGCCGGCGGACCAGCTTGAGGACCTGCTCGGTCTGCGCGACGCCCAGCGCCGCCGTCGGCTCGTCCAGGATGACGAGCTTGGAGTTCCAGAGGACCGCGCGCGCGATCGCGACCGTCTGGCGCTGGCCGCCGGAGAGCGCGGCGACGTGGGTGCGCACCGACTGGAGCGTGCGCACCGAGAGACCGTTGAGCGTCTCCCGAGCGCGAGACTCCATGGTGTCCTCGTCGACCGTGCCGCTCTTGGTGAGCTCTCGGCCGAGGAACATGTTGTGGACGACATCGAGGTTGTCGCACAGCGCGAGATCCTGGTAGACGACCTCGATCCCCAGCTCGTTCGCGTCACGAGGACCCTTCACGTGGACCGGCTCCCCCTCGAACGCGTAATGACCCTCGTCGAAGGGGTGGATCCCGGCGATCCCCTTGATCAGCGTGCTCTTGCCGGCGCCGTTGTCGCCGACCAACGCCGTCACGCGGCCCGGCCGCACCGTCAGGTCGACGCCCTGCAGCACGTGCACGACGCCGAAGCTCTTATGAACACCGCGCAGCTCCAGCAGCGGCTCTCCACTCGACATTGCGTAACCCTCCAGGGTTGATCGTGAGGCGGGGGCCCGCCCAGACGGACGGGCCCCCGCTATTCAAGCTGTCAGACGACCACGAGTGCGGTCAGGAGACTCCGTACTTCGTGCAGAGCTTCTCGATGCCCTTGCAGATGTCGGCAGCGCTCGCCTGCTCGGCCGCGACGACGTCCTTGACCGTGTCGGCGGTGATCCAGACGGGGGTCGCGAGCACCGACGGCACGTCGACGCCGAGCTCGGAGTCGTTGACCGAGCCGGTCGCGATCGAGGCCGGGTCCTCACCCTTGATGATCGCGATCGCCAGGTCGGCCGCGGCCTTGGCCTCGAGCGAGGTGTTCTTGAAGACCGTGCCGGCCTGGAAGCCCTGCAGCACGTTCGCGAGACCCTCGGCCGTCGCGTCCTGACCGGTCACCAGGATCTTGCCCTGGACGCCGGCGGCCTTCATCCGGGCGATCACGCCGCCCGCCATACCGTCGTTCGCGGTGACGAGGCCGACGAGGTCCGGGTGCGCGGCGTAGAACTGGTCGAAGACCTTGCCCGCGGTGTCGGGGTCCCAGTCACCGGTCTGGTCGCCGACCACGGTGAAGCTGCCGTCGTCCTTGATGACCTGCTCGTAGCCCTGCTTGAACAGCGTGGCGTTGTTGTCGGTCGCGGCGCCGTTGATGAAGGCGATGTTGCCCTTCGTCACACCCTTGGCCTTGAGACCGTCGATGAGGCCCTGACCCTGCAGTGCGCCGACCTTGACGTTGTCGAACGACACGTAGTAGTCCGCGCCACCACCGAGGGTGAGGCGGTCGTAGTCGATGACCGCGATGCCCGCGTTCTTGGCCTTGTCGATGCAGGCCTTGCCCGAGTCGGGGTCGAGGTCGGTCTCGATGAGGACGTTGACGCCCTCGGTGATCATCTGGTCGCAGAGCTGACCGAACGTGTCGGGCGAGCCCTCGGCGTTCTGGATGATCGACTCGAGGCCCGCGGCCTCGAAGGCCGCCTCGAGGTTCGGGCGGTCCTGGGTCTCCCACCGGACCGACGACTTCGAGTCCGGCAGGATCACGCCGACCTTGCCCGTCACCTCCGGAGCCGACGTGTCACTGCTCTTGTCGCCGCTGCTGCCGCTGTCGTTGCCGCCGTCGGAGTCGCTGCCGCACGCGGCGAGCGAGCCGAATGCGAGTGCCCCGACCGCAACGAGGGACGCGAGTCGCGCTCCCTTGATCCTGACCATTCCTCGACCTCCATGGCTTGGACCCGGACGATGTGACGACCATCACCGGGTATGTTGTGGCCGACAACATAGTGAGCACCACAGCCGCCGACAAGGGGACCAAGTGCCCTAGTTTTGTTGCACGATCAAACTAAGTCGGGCCCCGCGGGGCCGTGATCGAATCGTGACCGACGCGGCCCCTCGGACTAGTCCAGATCACCGCCCGACGGGCCGTCGGCCCGCCGGTCCGCGGCGGCCCCACGGCCGAGCGTGGAAATCGATATCGAAACCTGCCCGCAAGCCCGTGACGTGACGGCTGTCACCGAGTATGTTGTGGGCGACAACATACCCAGGTCCCATGGCCCTACCGGGCCCGTGGCCGCCCCGGTTCCGTTGCTCCATCCACCCCTTCCCACCCGGAGGCACCAGGCACCATGACCGAGTCGAGCTTCACCCCCACCCGCGACGACCACTTCACCTTCGGTCTGTGGACCGTGGGCTGGCAGGGCGTGGACGTCTTCGGCACCGCGATCCGCCCCGTCCTCGAGCCGGCCGAGGCGATCCACCGGCTCAGCGACCTCGGGGCGTACGGCGTCACGTTCCACGACAACGACGTGTTCCCCTTCGACGCCGACGCGGCCACCAAGGACAAGCACCTCGCGCCGTTCCGCAAGGCGCTCGAGGAGACCGGCCTGGTGGTCCCGATGGTGACCACGAACCTCTTCTCCCACCCCGTCTTCCGTGACGGCGGATTCACCAACAACGACCGCGACGTACGCCGTTTCGCGATCCGCAAGGCGGCCGACCAGATCGACCTCGCCGCCGAGCTCGGCGCGAAGATCTTCGTCGCGTGGGGCGGCCGCGAGGGCGCCGAGTCCGGTGCGGCCAAGGACATCAAGTCCGCGCTGTCGCGCTACAAGGAGGCCTTCGACCTCCTCGGCGCCTACGTCCTCGAGCAGGGCTACGACCTCCGCTTCGCGATCGAGCCCAAGCCCAACGAGCCCCGCGGCGACATCCTCCTGCCGACGGTCGGCCACGCGCTCGCCTTCATCAACGAGCTCGAGCACCCCGAGATGGTCGGCCTCAACCCCGAGGTCGGGCACGAGGAGATGGCCTCGCTCAACTACGCCCACGGGCTGGCCCAGGCGCTGTGGCACGGCAAGCTGTTCCACATCGACCTCAACGGCCAGCACGGTCCGCGCTACGACCAGGACCTGCGCTTCGGCGCCGGCAACGCCCGCGGTGCGTTCTGGACCGTCGACATCGTCGAGAACGGCGGCTACGAGGGCCCGCGGCACTTCGACTACAAGCCCCCGCGGACCGAGGACATGGACGGCGTCTGGGTCTCCGCCGAGGCCTGCATGCGCAACTACCTGATCCTGCGCGAGAAGTCGCGGGCGTTCCGCGCCGACCCGGAGGTCCAGCAGGCGCTCAAGGACGCACGGGTCGACCAGCTCGCGGTCTCCACCGTCGCCGCCGGCGAGACCGTCGCCGACCTGCGGGCCGAGTCCTTCGACCCCGACGCCGCCGCCCAGCGCGGCATGGGCTTCGAGAAGCTCGACCAGCTCGCTCTCGAGCACCTGTACGGCGTGCGCTGATCACCGATCCGCGTACTCCCTGACGGACGGGGCCCCTCCAGCTGCGGCGGGAGGGGCCCCGTGCGTCACCGACTATCGCTCGCCGAGGGCCTGGACCACCTCGGCGACCGCGGTGGGCACGCCGGCGGCCGACCACACGACCCCGGCGGCGTCGATCCGAGCCGTGGTGCCGCCGACCCCCTGGATCAGCGCGGCACCCGGCAGGTCGTCCCACGGCGGCAGCGAGTGCTGGCAGCGCACGTGCAGCTGGCCGGCCGCGATGCTCGCCGCGTCCATCGACGCCGACCCGAGCATCCGCACGGTCGCGGCGCCGCCCACCAGCCGGTCGAAGGCCACACCGAGCGGCCCGCCGTACTCCGGCGGGTGCAGGTACGTCGTGAGGCAGGCCGTCGCGAGGGCGCGGTCCTCCAGGGGCGGCAGCGGCACGCCGTCGACGGTGGTCGGCAGGCCGGGGCCGCCGACGAACGTCCGGCCGGTGGCCGGGTGGTGGACCGCGCCGAGGACCAGGTCGTCGCCGTCGGTGAGCGCGAGCGCCGAGCACCACCAGTCCAGCCCGGCGACGAAGTTGTAGGTGCCGTCGACCGGGTCGATCACCCAGGTGCGACCCGACGTCCCCGGTCGGGACGCGCCCTCCTCCCCCAGCACGCCGTCGTCGGGTCGCTCGGCCGCGAGGGCGTCCACGACCAGACGCTCGGCCGCGTGGTCGGCCGCCGTCACGACGTCGGAGATCGACGTCTTGGTGGCGGTGTCGAGCCCCTCCGCGCGCATCCGCGCGGCCAGCGTCCCGGCGTCGCGGACCAGCCGGGTCGCCAGCGCGGCGTCCTCGGCGAGGCTCACCCCCACGCCTCGGCCAACAGGTCGCGGGTGTCGGAGAGCAGTTGCGGCAGCACCTTGGTGCCGCTCAGGACCGTGATGAAGTTCGCGTCGCCCGACCAGCGCGGCACGACGTGCTGGTGCAGGTGCTGGGAGAGCGACCCACCCGCCACCCCGCCGAGGTTGAGCCCGATGTTGAACGCCTGCGGCCCGCTGACCTCCCGCAGCACCTGCACCGCGCGCCGCGTCGCGGTCATCAGCTCGGTGAGCTCGTCGGGGGTGAGGTCCTCGAGCTCGGCGACGTGGCGGTGCGGCAGCACCATCAGGTGGCCGGGGTTGTAGGGGTGCAGGTTGAGCACCACGAAGCAGGTCTCGCCGCGGTGCACCACGAGGCTCTCCTCCGGCGCCAGGTGCTCCATCGCGCAGAACGGGCAGCCATCGCCGAGCGGGAGGCTAGGGGCGATGTACGCCATCCGGTGCGGTGTCCAGAGCCGGTCGAAGCCCTCGAACCCGTCGCGCGCCTCGCCGGCAGGATCCGTCATGGCACCAACCCTAGGGTGAGACCGTGAGCACTCCGCACCTGCGTCCCGCGGTCGCCGCCGACATGGGCACGGTGGCCGACATCTGGCACGCCGCCTGGCACCTCGCCCATGCCGGACACGTCCCCGACGGCCTCACCGCGGCCCGCACCCTCGAGGCCTTCCACGCCCGCACTCCCCTGCGCGTCGACGACACGACGGTCGCCGAGGTCGACGGCAGGGTCGTCGGGTTCATCATGATCGCGGGCGATGAGGTCGAGCAGGTCTTCGTCGACCTCGACCACCACGGCACCGGCGTCGCGGCCCCGCTGCTGGCCGAGGCCGAGCGCCAGGTCGCCGCCGCCGGGCACGACGAGGCCTGGCTGGCGGTCGTGACCGGCAACGCCCGGGCCCGCCGGTTCTACGAGAAGCACGGCTGGCGCGACGGCGGGGACCTCCCCTACGAGGTCACGGCCGGCGGCACGACCTACGTCTCGCCCTGCCGGCGCTATGTGAAGCGGCTCAGTACTGCTGGAACCAGCGCCCCATCCGCGCCGACGTCCCCGGACACGTGAGGTCGAGGTCGCGACCGTCCTCCACCCATTGCGCCAGGACGGCGGGCCCCTGCTGGATCGACCAGTCGGCCCCGCATCGGTCGCGCGCCTCGGTCCGCGAGGTCTGACCGGCGGCACGCCATTCCGGAAGGCCGAGCGCCAGGGCACCGACGACACCGGTCCACAGGGCGGGCGTGGAGTAGACGCCGACCCGGTAGCCGGCGTCGCGATAGCCGCGCACGGCGCCCTCTACGACGGCCGCGTTCGCCTCGACATCACCGCTCCACTCGAAGTCGCGGACCGGCTCGACGTCGACCCACACGACCGGCGACGCCAGCCCCGCCCGGCGCATCGTGACGACGTTGGCGAGCGCCTGCTGGTAGCCCGTGTTCGCGAGCGCACCCAGCCGGGTGGACCCGTCGTACGGCCCCGACCGCGCGTGCTCGGCGACGGCGTCGGCGTCGGGGTAGCTCGCGACGGCGTACGCCGCGGCCATCAGCCGCCGCTCGCGCACCCACCTCACCTGGTCGACCAAGCAGGGGTTGGCGGTGAACCCGGGACCGTTGGTGAGTCCGAGGACGACGTACTCGACGGCCGTGGTCGGCATCGGCAGGCCGAGCGTGCGCCGTTCGGGGATCCCGAGACCCTTCGGGCACTGCGGCCAGCTGATGTCGCCGCCGAGCACCTCGCCCACGCGTGGCCGCGCCACCCCGACGCGCGGGAGCTCGGCGGCGGCCTGCTCGGCCAGCCGGGCGAGGGCGGCCAGGCGGGCCGACGCGGGATCCTGGGTCGGCTGCACGACCGTTGTGGGCCGTGGCTCGACGGTCACCGACGGAGCGGAGTCCGGAGCCGTCGACGACGAGCACCCGGCGAGCAGGCTCGCGACGGCGGCCGATGCGGCCGCC
>NZ_DASWVI010000059.1:0-4128 GCF_036401255.1 Nocardioides sp.
CCCCCCCACGACCCTCACCCGCGCCCGGGGAGCAGCCGCGCCACGACCCGCCAGCCCAGCATCGTCACCACGAGGAACGTCGCCGCGACCACGAGGAAGCCCGGGGCGAGGCCGCGGCCCGCGAGCGCGCGCAGCGCCATGCCGAGCACGTACGTCGCCGCCACGACGACCGGGCCCTCGGGCCAGATCCGGCGCGCGGGTCGTCCCCGCGCCACCAGCCCGGCGTGGGCGAGCACCGCCGCCAGCGCGAACGGCCACGCGATGACGAGCACGATCCAGCCGGACTCGTCGGCGTCATGGGTGTTCTTGCCGCCCAGCGCCAGGCCGAGCACGCACGCCAGGTCGGCGACGAGCGGCCAGAGCCACCGGGTTCTCGCTCGCGTCACGCGCCCAGCCTCGCAGGCCGACCGCGGCGCGCCGCCCGCACCCCCTTGACCTGGAGCACGCTCCATCGTGTCGACTGGTCCCATGACCGCTGCGTCCCCGACCGACCCGCCGCTCAACTCCGCGACCACCCTGCTCGGCCCCGGTGGCCCCTCGGTCACCCGGCTCGCGCTGGGCACGATGACGTTCGGGGTCGAGACGGAGCAGGCCGAGGCCTTCGCCCAGCTCGACCGGTATGTCGAGCACGGCGGCACGTTCATCGACACCGCCGACGTCTACGGGCAGGGCGAGTCCGAGCGGATCGTCGGCCGCTGGCTCGCCGACCGCGGACACGACCACCTGGTGATCTCCACCAAGGGCCGGTTCGGCGCCGCCGCCGGCACGCCCGGTGCGTCGCGGCGCGCGCTGCGGCGCGCGGTCGCGGGCAGCCTGTCCCGCCTGGGCGTCGACGCGCTGGACCTCTACTTCGTGCACGGCTGGGACGAGCTGACCCCGGTCGAGGAGACGCTCGACACCCTCAGCGCCCTGGTGCGCGCCGGCACCGTCCACCAGATCGGCTGGTCGAACGTCACCGGGTGGCAGCTCCAGCGGATCGTGACCACCGCCCGGCTCGGCGGCCACGTCGTCCCGACCGTGCTGCAGCCGCAGTACAACCTCCTCGACCGCGGCATCGAGCTCGAGGTGCTGCCGGTCTGCCTCGAGGAGTCGCTCGCGCTGACCCCGTGGTCGCCCCTGGCCGGCGGCTGGCTCACCGGCAAGTACCAGCGCGACAGCCGCCCCACCGGCGCCACCCGGCTCGGCGAGGACCCCGACCGGGGCGTGGAGGCGTACGACGTGCGCAACACCGACCGGACCTGGCGGATCCTCGACACCGTGACGAGCATCGCCGAGCGGCACGGCCGCCCGCCCGCGCACGTCGCGCTGGCGTGGCTGCTGAGCCGCCCCGCGGTCGCCTCGGTGCTGCTGGGCGCGCGCACCACCGAGCAGCTCGAGCAGACGCTCGGGGCGGTCGACCTCGCGCTCGACGAGGACGAGATCACGGCCCTGACGCGGGTGAGCGACCCCGGGCTGCCGCCGTACCCCTACGGCATGGTCGAGGACTTCTGCGGCGTGTCGCACTGGGAGCGCCTGGGCGTGCGGCCCTCGTAGGGCACCGGACGGAGGTGCCGGGCGAAGAACCGGGCGGCGTCCTCGGCGGCGTACGCCGGCACGCCGGTGTGCCCGCCCAGGTTGGCCTGCAGGGTCTTCTCCGCCGACCCGAAGGCGTCGAAGAGGTCCAGGGCGGCCTGCCGGTCGTTGTCGCGGTCGTCCCACTGCAGCAGCACGTGCACCGGGATGGTCACGCGGCGCGCCTCCTCGAGGATGGATCGCGGCACGTGGCTGCCGGCGAACAGCCCCGCCGCCACGATCCGCGGCTCGACCAGCGCCAGCCGGACGCCGAGCGCGATCACGCCACCGGAGAGTGCGACCGGGCCGGCGATCTCCGGCAGGGCGAGCGCGGCGTCCAGGCACGTGCGCCACTCCGCGGCCGCCTGCTCCACCAGCGGGAGGACGAGCCGGTCGACGACGTCGGCCGGGGGACGCTCGCCGGCGGCGATCGCTCGGCGCAGGTCGGCTCGCGCCTGCTCGAGGGCCGCGATCGGGGGACGCTCGCCGCTGCCGGGGAGCTCGACGGCGACGGCGGCGAAGCCCTGCGCCGTGGCCTGTCGCGCCCGGTCCAGCAGCCGGGGGTGCATCCGGTGCAGGTCGCCCGGGTGGCCGAGGAGGATCAGCGGGACCGGCGCGGACGCCGTGAGGGCGGGGGTCCAGAGGATGCCCGGCACCTGGTCGAGGTCGAAGCGGCGTTCGAGGAGGCCGCCGTCGAGGTGGGACTCGGAGAGGAAGTGCATGGTCGTGCCTTTCGGGAGCGCAAGGGACGGCGCTCCCGGGCGACCTATCGCCCGTCCGTGTCCTCGCGAAGGAGCACCCACGTCGATCTGTTCACGGGTCACCTCCTCCGGCTCGGTACGGCGCCCGCACCGTATCAACGCATCCGCTGGTCGCCAACGGGATAACCGATCGCGAGTCCCTCGACGCCGCGCTCGAGCGACGCGAGCACGTCGCGGGCGTCGAACGCCGTGCCCGGGGCCACCGCGCCCGCGCCCCGGTGCCGTCCGTCGAGGAGGCGGGCGGCGCCCTCGACGACGATCGGGGCGGTGACCGCGTAGATGTCGCGCCCGGCGGCGACCGCGCGGGCGCGGTCCGCCCCACGGCGTACGACGACGTCGACCACGAACCGCTGGGCGGAGCGGCCGTGCTCGTCGGTCGCGGCGGGCGGTGGCGTCGAGGTGTCGTGGAGGTCGTCGAGCGGTGCGGTGTTGAGGTGCGAGCGCAGCTCGCCGACGTCGAGATGCCGGTGGATCGTGATCACCTCCGAGAACGGCAGCTGCACGACCGGCTGCTCGCCGAGCGGCGGCGGGAAGTCCCAGGTGCCGGTGGGCGCCGGGTCCGGCAGCGGCACGAGTCGGCCGCCGCGGACCACCTGACGGGCGAACGTGTTGCGCGCGCCGGTGGCGCGGGTGCCGGCGGTCGGCCACCACCGGTCGAGCCCGATCGCGACGTCGACCTCGTCCGCTCGGGTCTCGTCGGCGAGCACGGCCGTCACCAGCAGGTCGGCGAGGCCGCCGTAGAACGCCATCGCCGGCACGACCGCGACTCCGGCCGCCCGGGCGGGGCCGTCGAGCTCGGCGTAGAGATCGCGGACCACCTGCTGCTCGGCGGTGACGTCGAGGTAGTGCGCGCCCGCGGCGACCGCGGCCCGGGCCAACGGCAGCGCGGTGTCGAGGAACGGCCCGGCGCAGTTCACGACGACGGCGATGTCCGCGAGTGCCGCACGCAGCCGGGCGGGGTCGTCGAGGCCGAACGCGCGGCGCTCGAGGTCGCCGGAGCCGGCTGCGGCGACCCGGTCGGCGCTGCGCCCGGCGAGCACGGGCACCAGCCCACGGTGCAGCAGCTCATCGACGACGAAGCGCCCGGTGTGACCCGGGGCGCCATAGACCAGGACGGGTCCGGAGGTGTTCACCCCGTCATCGTCGGGGTCGGCGCGCACCCGGCACGAGCGTCCGAAACGACATGGTGGGTACAGTTTCGGACATGACCTCCGAGGTGCGCAGGGTCGCCCTCGTCCTGCACCCCGCGACGATGCTCTACGAGGCCGCGATCGCCGCGGAGGTCTTCGGGGTGGACCGCTCGGACCTGTCCCCGCGCGGTGCGTGGTTCGACCTGGTCGTGTGCACCGCCGACGGTCGTCCGCACCCGTGGCTGCCGCACCTGCCGGCGGCGGCGTACGACGCGATCGCGGCGGCGGACCTCGTCGTCGTGCCGTCGACCGAGGACCCGGACGCCGACCCCGACCCCGGCCTGCTCGCGGCCCTGCGGGACGCGCACGCCCGGGGCGCGCGGATCGCGTCGCTGTGCACGGGCTCGTTCGTGCTCGCCGCGGCCGGCCTGCTCGACGGCCGGACGGCGACCACGCACTGGATGCACGCCGCCGACCTGGCGCGCCGCTATCCGCGCGTCGACGTGCGTGCCGACGTCCTCTACGTCGACGACGGCGACGTGCTGACCTCCGCGGGCAAGACCGCGGCCCTGGACCTGTGCCTGCACCTGGTGCGGCGCGACCTGGGGCCGGCCGTCGCCAACGGGCTCGCCCGGCGGCTGGTGGTGCCCGCGCACCGCAACGGCGGGCAGGCGCAGTTCATCGCC
>NZ_DASWVI010000060.1:0-11154 GCF_036401255.1 Nocardioides sp.
CCGCGCCCGTCGCGCAGCGCGCTGTAGACCTCCCACTCGCGGCGCTTGCGCGGCGCCCGCGAGGAGTCGAACTCGGTGTGGCTCCAGTGCGCGAACTCGTCGGCGTCGAGCCACTTCAGCTCCACGCACAGCCCCTCGGGCAGCACGATCCGCTGGGAGCTGTCGGGGAACTCGCGGACCTCCCACTCGAAAGCCTTCACGAACGTGAACTCCGGCCCCATCGGATAGATCCACGGCTCGAGGAACCGGAACCCCAGGTCGATCCAGGCCACCGAGTCGCTCTCGATCGAGACGGGGTGCCGCGGCACCGCGACGACCGCGTTGGAGTCCTCCAGTTGCCAGGACAGGTCCGCGAGCGTGCCCACGCCCTCGCGGGTCAGCACCATGTCGCCGTCCCACTTCATCGAGTACGACGTGCGCACCTGGGAGAACGACCAGTTGTAGAAGTGCGTGAGCGAGTGCACCGAGTCCGGCGGCGTCGCGAGGTGCTCGGTGCCGGCGCGGCTCACCCGGAACGGGTACGCCGTGAGCGTGAACCGGTCCGCGGCGCCGCACTCCTCCGCGACCCGCTGCGCGACCTCCGGCGTGCCGTCGTCGGAGCCGTTGTCGACCAAGACGATGTGCTGCACGGCCTCGAACATCGGCGGCAGCACCCACGGCAGGTTGCGCGCCTCGTTGCGGACCCGGAACACGCAGGTGAGGCCGGGCTTGAGCGGCCCGTCGCGCCAGGGCCAGGTGACGTCGTAGTCGTGCTCGCCCTCGAGGTTGGGGATGTCGGGCCGCGCCGCAGCCACTAGCGCTCCTTGCCGAGGGCCTTGCGCAGCCCACGGCGGGCGCCCGCCGGCACCATCGCCCGTACGCCGTGCGGCACCTTGTCGGCGAGCCGGGCCGGTGCCCCGGCGGCAGGGGCCTGGGCCTGCCCCTCGCGGCGCGCGGCCAGCGCCGTGGACTGGGCGATCGCCTCGGCCTCGTCGTACATCTCCGCGTACGCCGCCCGCAGCTCGTCGAGCCGGTCGTGCACGTCGGGGGTGTCGCCGTCGTCGTCGGCGAGCCGGTCGAGGTGCTGCCAGGTCTCCTCGGCGATCTCGCGCAGCCGCGCGGGCACCTCGATGTCGTCCCAGGTCAGCTGCACCCGGCGCAGGCTCGGGTCGATGAACTGGTGGACCCGGCGGATGTCGTTGGCGGTCGCGGACTTCACGGCGTCGAGGTCGAAGGCCTGCCCGAGCCCGAAGACCGGGATCGTCCAGTCCTTGAGCATGTCGTCGTAGCGCACGAACCGCCGCGCCGACCCGCGGGTGGACCGCTCGGTGTGCAGCATCATGTTCACCCAGGCGGCCGTGCGCTGGACCTCGCCGGCCTTGGCCGCGTAGTACTTCTGCTTGCTCCCCACCACCTCGGTCACCGGGCGCAGCATCGTGACGTACGCCGGCGCGGCGTCGCACCGCAGCGCCGCCGAGCGCCACAGGCCCAAGAACCAGGCCAGCCGCGGATCCTTGACCACGAGCTCGGGCCCGCCCTCGACGAACTGCTCCTCGAGCCACCGGTGCAGCCGGCCGCGCAGCGGCTCGAACGCCGAGAGCTTGCCGGCCTCGAACCAGGCGGCCGGCCGGGCGTCGGAGACCTGGACGTTGCAGCGCGTGAGCAGCTCGTCGTGGAAGTCCACGACCCACTGCGGCTCGCCGAAGCCCTTGGGGTTGGTCTCGTCGGCGACGACCTCGGGCTGGGGCACGTGCATGCCGAGGGTCCGCAGCGCCCCGGACATCGTGCTGGTGCCGCTGCGTCCGGAGCCGACCACGAACACCACCCGACGCTTGACGGGGATCGGCTCCGAGAGGGGGATCGGCGTCGACGGCATGGCATGCACCCTATGACCGGCACCTGTGGCCCGGCCAACCGTCGGCTGTGGGTGGCCGGGACCTTCAGCCCAGCGAGCGGGTCTGGGCGGCGATCACGTCGGCGTACCACTGGAAGGAGCGCTTGGGGGTGCGCACCTGGGTGTCGTAGTCGACGTGGACCAGCCCGAAGCGCTGGGTGAAGCCCTCGGCCCACTCGAAGTTGTCCATCAGCGACCACGTGTAGTAGCCGCGGACGTCGACGCCGCGCTGGCAGGCGGTGGCGACCGCGCGCAGGTGGGCGTCGAGGTAGTCGATGCGCGCCTGGTCGTCGACGACGCCGTGCTCGTCGGGCCCCATGTTGTAGGAGCACCCCGACTCGGTGATGTAGATCGGGGGCAGCGCGGCGCGGTAGCGGGCCCGCAGCGTGATCAGCCACTCGCGCAGCGCGTCGGGCACCACCGGCCAGCCGAAGTCGGTGGTCGGGTAGCCCACGAGCTCACGGAACTCGAAGGGCATCTCGGCGTCCTCACGGGCGGCGCCGATCTTGAACGGGTTGTAGTAGTTGACGCCGTAGAAGTCGAGCGGCTGGCGGATCGTCGACAGGTCGCCGTCGCGGACGGCGCCGTCCATCAGCGGCTGCAGGTCCACCGGGTAGCGCCCGAGCAGCATCGGCTCGGTGAACATCCCGTTCCACAGCGCGTCGAAGAGCTTGGTCGCCCCGACGTCGGCCTCGTCGTCGCTGGCCGGCCACATCGGCGAGTGGTTGTTGGCGCAGCCGATGCTCGTGGCGCCCGCCGCGCGCAGCTCGATCGCGGCGCGGCCGTGGGCGAGCAGCAGGTGGTGGGCCACGGGCATCGAGTCGAACATCAGCGTGCGGCCGGGGGCGTGCACGCCGATCGCGTAGCCCATCATCATCACGACGTTGGGCTCGTTGACGGGGATCCAGTGCTCGACCCGGTCGGCCAGCCGCGCGCCGACGATCGCGGCGTACTCGGCGAAGCGGTCGACGGTGGCCCGGTTGAGCCAGCCGCCGTCGTCCTCGAGCGCCTGGGGCAGGTCCCAGTGGAAGAGCGTGGCCATCGGCTGCACGCCGTTCGCGAGCAGCTCGTCGACGAGCCGGTCGTAGAAGTCCAGGCCCCGCGCGTTGGCCGGCCCGGAGCCGGTCGGCTGGATCCGCGGCCAGGAGATCGAGAACCGGTAGCCCCCGGCGCCCAGGCGCTTCATCAGCGCGACGTCCTCGGCGTAGCGGTGGTAGTGGTCGCACGCGACGGCGCCGCTGGAGCCGTCGACGATGCGGCCCTCCTCGGCGGTGTAGGTGTCCCAGATGCTCGGCCCCTTGCCGTCCTCGGTCGCCGCGCCCTCGATCTGGTACGCCGCGGTGCTGGTCCCGAACCGGAAGCCGGGCGGGAGCTGGGGCAGGGACGTGTCTCGGCGGGTGTCGGGGTCGGCGTCGGGCACGGCACAATGATGCCGGTGAGCGTCGAGATCCGCCGGGGAACTGATCGGTACCTCACCCGAGGAGCCGGGTTCTTCACCCGGCACTCCTTCTCGTTCGGTGAGCACTACGACCCCGACAACGTCTCGTTCGGTCCGCTGGTCTGCCACGACGACCACCGGCTCGGTGCGAGGTCGGGCTTCGAGCGCCACCCGCACCGCGACGTCGAGATCGTGACGTGGGTGCTGTCGGGCTCGCTGGTCCACGACGACTCCGAGGGCCACTCCGCGGTGCTCACCCCCGGCGTGGTGCAGGTGCTGTCCGCCGGGACGGGCGTGACGCACTCGGAGGTCGCCGGCCCGGACGGTCCGGTGCGGTTCGTGCAGGCCTGGCTGACGCCGGAGGAGCCGGGTACGCCGCCGGCGTACTCCGTCCGCGGCGTCGACCTCGAGCCCGGCGGGCTGGTCGAGGTGGCCCGGGTCGGGTCCGCGGCGCTGCGGGTGGCCCGCCTGGGCGCGGGCGACACGGTGACGTTGCCCGACGAGCCGCGCCAGCACGTGTTCGTGGCCGGTGGCGCGCTGACGCGCTCGTCGCTGGCCGAGCCGATGGCCGACGGCGACGCGTTCCGGATCGTCGACCAGCCGGGGCTGGCCGTCACCGCGGCCGTGCCGACCGAGCTGATGGTGTGGGCGTTCGCGTGAGTCGTCCGGGGGACCGCTCCGCGCGCCGGGCGCTGGTGCTGCCGGGGCGGCGCTACTCGCCGGCGCTGCCACTGCTGCAGGTCGCCCGCGCGGCAGCGGTCGACCACGGGTGGTCGGTGCACGAGGTGTGGTGGCAGGTGCCGGACTCGCTCGAGGGCATCAACGGCTGGGTCGCCGACCAGGCCTCCGCGGCGATCGTGGCCGAGGCAGCGCTGCCGCCGGCGCCCGAGCGGTGGCTGTTCATCGCGAAGTCGCTCGGCACCCGCGTCGTCCGGCGCGGGCCCCGCGCCGACGCCTACGTGCTGCTCACCCCGCTGCTCACCTCGCCCGGCGTGGTGGCGTCGATCACCGCGCTGGCGTCCGACGGCGTGCCGGTGCTGCTGGTCGGCGGCACCGAGGACGACCTCTGGGACGGCGCGGCCGCCCGCGCCACCGGCGCCCGGCTGCTCGAGCTGCCCGGCGCCGACCACCTGCTCGAGGTCCCCACCGACCCCGCCCGCACCCCCGACCTCCTCGACCGGGTCGCCCGGGAGGTGTCCTCGTTCCTGGCCGCCCTCCCGCTGTAACGCCCGTTTACCCCTTCCTCCACCCGTGTTGCAGCGGGGTCGGGGGAGCGGGTCACACGGCGTTACAGCGGATCGGGCGGGTCAGGCCAGGACGGTGAGCGCGCCGGGGAGGACCTCGACGACGGCGGGCGGGGCGGCGAGGTCGGGGAGCGGCCCGAGCGGCTCGCCGTCACCACCGGCGGGGATCGGGGAGCGGGACGTGCCGCGCAGCTCGACGCGGGTGCCGGTGAGCACGGTGACCTCGGGCAGCGCGATGTGGGAGCCGTCGTAGACCTTCGGCAGCGACCGCATCAGCGCCACCCGCGAGGCGGCCTCGATGACGATGACGTCGAGCCGGCCGTCCTCGACGGATGCGGCGGGCGCGATCTTCATCCCGCTGCCGTAGTACGCCGAGTTCGCGACGACGACCGTGGCCGCGGTGTAGGTGTGCTCGATGCCGTCGACCGCCACGACGTAGCGCCCGGCCTGGTAGGTCGCCAGCGAGCGGAGCGCGGCGTAGGGGTACTGCAGGCGGCGCGGCAGCCAGGTGGCCCGGTCGACGATCTCGGTGGCGCGGGCGTCGACGCCGGCGTACACCGATCCGGCGACCACCCGCCGCGCGGGCGCGATCCCGGTGACCGCGATCAGATCCACCCGCCGCTCGGCGCCCTCGAGCAGCACCCGCGCCTGTCCGTCGGCGTCCTCGGGCAGGCCGAGCATCCGTGCGAAGTCGTTGCCCCGGCCGGCCGGGAGCACCCCGAGCGTGCCGCCGCGCTCGGACACCAGCCCGGCCAGCGAGGACAGCATGCCGTCGCCCCCGACCGAGACCACGACGTCGCCGCGGCCGACGGCCCGGTCGACGAGCTCGACCATCGCGTGCGGGCCGGGCGAGTAGGTCACGTCGACCTCCGCTCCCGCCTCGCGGAGCAGGCGCGCGACCGGCACCACCGCCTCGGGGGCGGCCCCTCCTCCCGAGGACGGGTTGACCAGGAAGCGGTACGAGCGAGTCACGGGATCAGCACCCCCGGGTTGAGGACGCCCGTCGGGTCCAGATCGGCCTTGACCGCGCGCAGGATCGAGACGCCGACCGGTCCGATCTCGCGCTCGAACCACGGCAGGTGGTCGGTGCCGACCGCGTGGTGGTGGGTGATCGTCGCGCCGGCCGCGAGCATCGCGTCGCTGGCGGCGGCCTTGGCCGCGCGCCACTGGCCGACGGGGTCGTCGGTCTCCTTCGCGGCGATCGTGTAGTACAGCGAGGCGCCGGTCTCGTAGACGTGCGAGATGTGGCACAGCACCAGCGACGGCTGCCCGAGCGCGGCCTCGAGCGCGGCCTTCACGCCGGTGTAGACCCGGTCCAGGTTGGACCAGAACGTCGCGGTCTCCAGCGTCTCGACGAGCACGCCGGCGTCGAGCAGCGAGTCGCGCAGGTACGGCGCGTCGTAGCGCCCGTGCGCCCACTTCTCCCCCGCGGCGGTGCCCGCGTAGGTGCCGCCGAGGCCCTCGAAGACCGTCGTGACGGCGGCCCGCTTGGCCTCGACGGCCGCCGGCTCGCCCTCGAACCCGGTCACCATCAGGCACCCGGTCGCCGCCTCCCCGCCGATCGCGGCGGGGTCGGCGAGGTTGATCGCGGACTCGGACTCGTCGGAGAGCCGCAGCACCGTCGGCAGCAGCCCGGACTGGGCCAGGGTCCGCATCGCGGTCGCACCGTCGGCGAACGAGGACCAGCGCCAGCACTCGTAGACCTGCACCGCCGGCACCGGCCGGACCCGCACGGTCAGCGACGTGATCACGCCGAGCGTGCCCTCGGAGCCCAAGAACAGCTGGCGCAGGTCGGGGCCGGCGGCGTTCGCCGGAGCGGTGCCGAGGTCGATCCGGCCCCGGGGCGTCGCGACGGTCATCCCCACCACGAGCGCGTCGAACCGGCCGAACCCGGCGCTGGACTGGCCGCTGGACCGGGTCGCGGCGAAGCCGCCGAGGCTGGCGTACTCGAACGACTGCGGGAAGTGGCCGATCGTCATCCCCTCGGCCGCGAGCAGCGCCTCGGCCTCCGGGCCGCGCAGCCCCGGCTCGAGGGTCGCCGTCATCGAGACGTGGTCGACCGAGAGCAGCCGCTTCATCCAGACCAGGTCCAGGCTCAGCACGCCCGCGAACCCCTCGCGGCGGGCGACCAGGCCACCGGTCACCGACGTACCGCCGCCGAAGGGCACCACGGCGAGCCGGTGCTCGACGGCGAAGGCCAGCACGGCGGCGACCTCGTCGTGGTCCGCGGGCCGGACCACCGCGTCGGGGGCGTCGGCGAGGTCGCCGACCCGGGCACGGAGCAGGTCGGGCGTGGACTTGCCGCGGGTGCGCAGGCGGCGGGTCTCGTCATCGGTGAGCACGTGGCCCACCCCGACGATCTCCTCCAGCCCAGCGACCAGCTCGGGCGTGAGCGCGCTGGGCGCGAGGGCGGGGTGCTCGACGGCGGGCCGGTCGTCGACGCCGAACACCATCTCCACCAGGCCCCGGGCCTCGTCGGGGAGCGCCCGGGCGCGGGCCGGGTCGCCCCAGCGGGTCGGGTGCATCTCGGTCTGGTTGACGGTCACGTGTTACAGTGTGACACATGACGTCACTTCGTCACAACGGTCCGGACCGGACCGAGCCGCGGGACCTCTACCTCGACGCCGCTCGCGAGTGCATCCTCGACGTCGGCTGGCGGCGTACGACGCTCACCGAGGTCGCCCGCAGGGCCGGGGTCTCCCGGATGACGATCTACCGCACCTGGGCCGACATGCCCCAGCTGCTCGCCGACCTGATGACCCGTGAGTGGGGCGGGGTGGTCTCCGCCTCGCTCGCCGAGGAGGACCCCGCGGCGACCACCGTGGACCGGCTGGTCGGCGACATCGTCGAGACCGTGCGGCGGCTGCGGGACAACGAGCTGTTCGTGCGCATCGTCGAGCTCGACCCCGAGCTGATCCTGCCCTACCTGTTCTCCCGCCGGGGCCGCTCCCAGGACGGCATCCTCGAGCTGACCGTCGCCGCGCTGCGCGAGGCCCAGGCCGAGGGGGTCGCCCGCCCCGGCAACCCGGTCGCGATGGCGCGGGCGATGCTGCTCGCCGCCCACGGCTTCGTGCTCTCCGCGCACACGATGGTCGACGACGAGGTCGCCCTCGAGGACCTCGACGCCGAGCTCACGCTCGCGCTGACCCGGGGGCTGCGGCCATGACCGCCACCCGCATCACGCCCGGCCTCGCCGGCGTCCCCACCGAGGTCGACCTCGTCGTGATCGGCCTCGGCATCACCGGCGCCGGCGTCGCGCTCGACGCCGTCACCCGCGGGCTGTCGGTGCTCGCCGTCGACGCCCACGACCTCGCGTTCGGCACCTCCCGGTGGTCCTCGAAGATGGTCCACGGCGGGCTGCGCTACCTCGCCAAGGGCCAGATCGGCGTCGCCCACGAGAGCGCCGTCGAGCGCGGCGTCCTCATGGAGGTCACCGCCCCCCACCTCACCCACGCGATGCCGATGCTGATCCCGCTGAGCTCGAGCGTCACCCGGCTCCAGAGCTACGTCACCCGCGGCGGGCTGTGGGCCGGCGACCTGCTGCGCCGCGGCGCCCGCACCGACGCCGAGACCCTGCCCAAGCCGCGCCACCTCACGGTCACCGAGGCCCGCAGCCTGGTGCCGGCGCTGCGCCCCGCGGGTCTGCGCGGCGCGGTGCTCGGCTGGGACGGCCAGCTCGAGGACGACGCCCGCCTGGTCACGACGATCGCGCGCACGGCGGCGGCGTACGGCGCGCACGTGCGCACCCACGCCCGGGTCCTGGAGGCCACCGGCACCTCGGTGCGGCTGCGCGACGAACTCACTGGCGAGACCGTGCCCGTGACGGCGCGCAGCGTCGTCAACGCCACCGGCGTGTGGGCCGCGGGCCTCGTCGACGGCATCGCGCTGCGGCCCAGCCGCGGCACCCACCTGGTGCTCCGGCAGGAGTCCCTGCCCGGACTGACCGTCTCGGTGTTCTGCCCGGTGCCCGGCGAGACCAACCGCTTCGTGATGGTGCTGCCCCAGCCCGACGGCACCGTGTACGTCGGGCTCACCGACGAGCCGGTCGACGGGGAGATCCCCGACGTACCGCAGGCCTCCGAGACCGAGGTCGGCTTCCTGCTCGACGTGGTGTCGGCCGCGTTCTCCCACCAGCTGCACCGCGGCGACGTGGTCGGCACGTTCGCCGGGTTGCGCCCGCTGCTCGACCTGGGTGGCGACGGTGACGGCGCGCGGACCGCGGACCTGTCCCGCCGGCACGCGGTGGTCACGAGCAGCACCGGCGTGATCACGGTCGTGGGCGGCAAGCTGACGACGTACCGCCGGATGGCCGAGGACGCCGTCGACGCCGCGGTCGCGGCCACCGGTCTCGAGGCGTCCCCGTGCCGCACCCGCGCACTGCCGCTGCTCGGCGCCGCCCCTCGATCGGAGCTGGCGGCCTCGGAGCTGCCCGCGCGGCTGGTCCGCCGCTACGGCGCCGACGCCGCGCTCGTGCTCGACAGCGCCCGCGAGGTCAGCGGCCTGACCGAGGAGGAGCTGCTCGCGCCGATCGCCCCCGGGGTCCCCGCCACGCTGGCCGAGCTGCTCTTCGGCGTCACCCACGAGGGCGCCGCCGACGTCGACGACCTCCTCGACCGGCGCACGCGGGTCGGGCTGGTGCCGGCCGACCGGGAGCTCGCCGTACCCGCCGCCCGCCGGGCCCTGGAGATCGCCGCCGCGCGCCGATGATTTTCGGGATCGACGCCGGTCGGTAGGGAGAGGCAGACTCAGACCTGGCGAGGAGCAGCACCCATGACGGCGACCGAGGCGGCACCCGTGACCACCAAGACCGACGCAGAGCACCGCGACCTCGGCGAGCTCGGCGACTTCCCGACGCTGACGCAGCGCTACCAGCGCGAGCTGCTCGCGCACTGCTACCGGATGTCCGGTTCGGTGCAGGAGGCCGAGGACCTGGTCCAGGAGACGTTCCTGCGCGCCTGGAAGTCCGCGGCCGCGTTCGAGGGCCGCTCCTCGGTGCGCACCTGGCTCTACCGGATCGCCACCAACGTGTGCCTGACCAACCTCGAGGGCCGCCCGCGCCGGCCGCTGCCGGCCGGGCTCGGCACCCCCGACGCGATGGCGGGCGACGCGCTCGAGGAGAACCACGAGATCGCCTGGCTCGAGCCGGTGCCCGACGCCGCCGTGGTCGTCGCCGAGCGCGACTCCATCCGCCTCGCGTTCGTCGCCGCCCTCCAGCACCTGCCGGCCCGGCAGCGGGCCGTGCTGATCCTGCGCGACGTGCTGCGCTGGTCGGCGGCCGAGGTCGCCGCCGCGCTCGACACCACGACGGCCGCGGTCAACTCCGCGCTCCAGCGCGCCCACGCCCAGCTCGCCGACCGCGGCCTGACCGAGGAGACCGTCCAGCCCGACCTGTCCCCCGACCAGGAGCGGCTGCTCGAGCGCTACGTCGACGCGTTCTGGCGCAAGGACGTCGACGCGATCGTCAGCATGCTCACCGCCGAGGCGACCTGGGACATGCCGCCGTTCACGAGCTGGTTCCGCGGGGCGGAGAACATCGGCTGGCTCATCGGCAACGAGTGCCCGGGCGGCAGCCACGACATGCCGATGCTCCCCACGCAGGCGAACGGCCAGCCGGCGTACGGCCTCTACATGCGCACGCCCGACGGCGACTTCACGCCGTTCCAGCTCCAGGTCCTCGAGCTCGACGGCGACCGGGTGCGACACGTCACCGCGTTCTTCGACCACCGGCTGTTCGAGAAGTTCGGCCTGCCGCCGCGCCTCCCGGCCGACCACCAGCCGGCCGCGCGCTAGCGATCGTCGATGACGACCCTCGTCGGGTCGGTCGAGCTGCTCGACCGGGCCCTGGGCTACACGCGCGCCCGGCTGAGCACCGTGCGGCCCGACCTGCTCGACCGGCCGACGCCGTGCGAGGCCTGGACGCTCGCCGACCTGCTCGCGCACATGGAGGACGGGCTCGACGCGTTCACCGAGGCGGCCGGCGGGGCGGTCGAGGTGCGCGGCGGCAGCTGCGCCGCGGGCCGGGTGGCGGCGCTGCAGGAGAAGGCGTGCGCCCTGCTCGCGGTCTGGGCGCGGCCCGCGCCCGCGGACGTGGTGATCGAGACCACCTCGGCGCACGTCGACCTCGGCATGCCCAAGCTGGTCGCCGCCGCCGCGCTGGAGGTGACCGTCCACGGCTGGGACGTCGGACAGGCGACCGGCGAGCGCGCCCCGATCCCGGCCGGGCTCGCCCAGCAGCTGCTGCCGGTGGCGCACCGGCTCGTCGGCCCGGGCGATCGTGGGGTCCGGTTCGCCGCGGCGCGAGCGGGCACGGCGTTCGCGCCGTACGACCTGCGGCTGCTGGCCTTCCTCGGCCGACGCGTCGGGACCTGACTGGTCCACCTGCCACCAACCCCGGCGTTCGGCCGCGCCGGGGGCCCGGGACTTCCTAGGCTGGACGCCATGCTGCTGACCCGCGACGGCCTGGCGGCGCGCGCTTGTGCCGAGGCCCGGGCCGGCCGGATCGGCGCGGCGCTGAGGGACCTCGACCGGGCGCGCGCCGGGGCGTGGGGCGACCTCGACGAGGCCGACCGCGCGACCGTGCTGACGACCGCGCTGGACTG
>NZ_DASWVI010000061.1:0-1522 GCF_036401255.1 Nocardioides sp.
CAGGGGCACGCCGAGGCCGCGCCGGTGCCCCACGCCCAGGCCGCACCGGTCGACCCGGCGCCCGGCAGCCCGGCCGGCCCGCAGCCCAGCACCGAGCCCACCCCGGACCCGACGACCGACCCGACCCCGGACCCGACCACCGACCCCACCCCGGCGCCCGAGCCGACCCAGGAGGTCACCGGCACCCTCGCCACCTGCGGCACCGAGGACGAGCCGGCGTGGTGCATCGACGACCTCGTGGTCGACGTGGGCGACGAGGAGCTCCTCGCGGCGCAGGCACTGGCCGACTTCGACGCCGACGGCACGCTCGAGACCAACGCCGAGGAGCTGGCCGGCCTGGCCGACACCGAGGTCACCGTCACGCTGAGCGTCCCCGACGACGGCGAGGACGTGGCCCCGGCGCTGCTCGCGATCGGCGAGGACGCCTACCTGCCCGACGACCCGGTCGAGCCCCCGGCGGCGCCGCGCACCCGCTAGCTCGCGGCCCGCTCGCGGCGCCAGCCGTTCCAGTGCCAGTGCAGGTACCGGTCGATGGCGCGCACGACGTGCTGGCTGCGGATCGAGGGGAACACGTCGAACGCGTGCTGGGCACCCGGCAGCTCGGCGTACACGACCGTGGCGCCGGACACCTCGCGCAGCCGCTGGACGAAGAGGCGCGCCTGCTCGACCGAGACCAGCGAGTCGTGGGCGCCGTGCAGCACGAAGAAGTCGGGGGCGTCCTTGCCGACCCGCAGCAGCGGCGTGCCGGCCTCGAAGACCTCCGGGTCCTCCGCCCAGGTGCGCTTGACGATGCGCGGCGCGAGGAACCGGTCGCGCATCTGCTCGGCGCTGCGCAGGCCGGTGCAGCCTGCGAAGTCGTAGACGCCGTAGTGCGGCACCGCGACCGCCACGCTGGTGTCGGCGCCCTCGAAGCCGGGCTGGTACGCCGGGTCGTTCGCGGTCACGGCCGCCAGCGCCGTGAGGTGGCCCCCGGCCGAGCCGCCGGTGATCGCGATGTAGTCGGGGTCGCCGCCGTACTCCTCGATGTGCTCGCGGATCCACGCGATCGCCCGCTTGACGTCGATGATCTGCGCGGGGAACGGGTCGCGGGGCGCGAGCCGGTAGTTGATCGCCACGCACACCCAGCCCTTCGCGGCGAGGTGGTGCATCAGCGGGATGCCCTGCTGGTCCTTGCTGCCGATCGTCCAGCCACCGCCGTGGACCTGCAGCAGCACCGGGGCGCCGGTGATCTCGCCCTCGGCGGGCCGGTAGATGTCGAGCAGGCCGCGCTTGCCGTGGTCGGGGGCGTAGGCGACGTTCTTGTCGACGCGGACCGCGAGGTCGCGGATCCGGAACGGGTTGACCAGCTTGCGCCAGGGCACCGCGAGCTCCGCCGGGGTCGGCTTGGCGTCGAGCTGCTCGATGTAGTCGTAGCCGAGGCCCTCGACCAGCGCGTCCTCGGCGTTGGTCCGCACCCGGCGCGCCTGGTCGACGAGGAACGCCTGCCCGGCCAGGCTCGCGGCCGCGAGCGCCAGCCCGGTGC
>NZ_DASWVI010000062.1:0-3197 GCF_036401255.1 Nocardioides sp.
CGTAGGGGCCCTCGACGAGGGCGCGGGTGCCGGGGCGCAGCCGGGCCGCGGCGGCGCTGCCGTCGCCGACGACCTGCACGGTGATGCGCAGGCTGCGCCCGTCCGGCGCGGCCGAGAGCGAGTAGGGGTGGGCGCGGGTCCAGCCGGGGCCGGCGAGGAAGCGCCAGGAGAGGAACTGCCCGGCCTCCACGGGCAGCCGGTCGAGCCTGCGCCCGGTCAGGTAGACCGAGACGACGCCGTCGCCCTCGGGAACCACCGAGGTCACCCGGAGGTCGTGGCGCGCGCTGCGCCAGGCCGGCAGGCCGATCCGCCACACCAGCACCGCGGCGGCGGCCGTGCCCCAGGCGGTCCACCAGAACACCGTGCGACCGGTCGAGGAGACCAGCTCCTGCCCGGTCCAGAGCTGGTGCGGCACTGCGAGCCCGACGCCGAGGTAGGCGTAGAGGTGCAACAGGTGCCAGGACTCGTAGCGGGTCCGGCGCCGGACGGCCCGGACGCTCGTGACGCCGACGAGGAGCAGGCACAGGGTGCCGGCGACGGCGAGCAGCATCCCCGGGTAGTCGACGGCGAGGTCCCAGAGCGTCGCCGGCGTGCGGGTCAGCTCGCCGGCCGCGTAGCCCCAGGTGATCAGCACGATGTGGGCGAGCATCAGGTTGACCGAGCCGAATCCGACCAGCCGGTGGATCCGGGCCAGCCGGTCCTGGCCGTAGGCCGCCTCGAGGGGCGGCACCCGGGCCATCAGGACCACCTGGGCGAGCAGCAGCACGGATGCGGTCAGGCCGGTGAGCCGGCCGAGCGCGGTGAGGCCGTCCGCCCAGCCGCCCAGGTCCTGGAGCCCGCCCCCGGCCACCCACCAGTAGGTGACCAGGAGCAGGGCCAGCCAGAGGGCGGCGGTGGCGCCGAGCCGCACCGCCGCGTCGATCCGGTGCCGGTGGTGGGGGTCGATCGCGGTGCTGACCGTCGGCACCGGTCCGGCGGTCGTGGCGGTCACGACTCGGTGCCCGGGACCGCGCCGGGACCGAAGCCGTCGCCGTCGCCGTCGCCGTCGTCGAAGGGTCGATCGGGGAGGTCGCCGTCCTGGGGGCCGTGGCGCCACTCCTGGCCGACCTCGGCCGGGCCGGGCTGCTCGTCGACGGACGCGCGGCCGGCGAGGAAGCCGCCGAGGCCGACGAAGACCATGAGGGCCGAGAGCGCGCCCGCGACCCAGGTCTCGCGGCTCGGCCGGCGCAGGAGGGCCCGCCACCGGCTCGGCCGCTCCGGGTCGGCGGGAGCCGGCGGCGGGGTCTGCGCGGCGTACGCCGGGTCGGCGGGCGTGGCGGGGTCGACGGGCTGCGCGTCGGCGGGCTCCCAGCGGTTGCCGCTCGGGGTCTGCTCGGTCATGGGTCCTCCTCGTGACGATGACCCCATCGTTCGCGCGCCGGGTGGGGGGCCGGTGTGGGCCGGCTGTGCCGCTCCTGTGGAACTCGGCGGGGCGTTCCCGGCGACGCCGCGGCGCGGAGGTGGCAGCATCACGCCATGCGCACAGCGAGGAGGGCCGTCGTCGCCACGGCCGTCGCCCTGACCGCGATGCTGACCGGGGTGTCCACCGGAGTGCTGGCCGGGACCGGCGCCACCACCGGCGCCGCGGCCGCGGCGACGACGTTCGAGGTCCGCCCGAGCGTCAACCAGCTCTACGTGCTGGCCGCGACGCCGGGGGAGGCGCTCGAGCTGGTCGACGACTCCGGCGCAGTCGTCGCGACCGGCACCGTCGACACCGCCGGCAGCCTGGCCTGGCGGGACCTCACGGCCGGGCGCTACGTCGTCCGCGCGGCCGGCGATCCGGCCACGGCGTCGGCCCCGGTCGAGGTGACCGACGTCGACGACCCGGCGCCACCGCAGTCGTTCTACGACGGCCAGACGCTGACGAAGGGGTTCGGCTACATCACCACCCGGGACGGGACCACGCTGTCGGCCAACGTCTCCCTCCCGTCGGGGAGCGGTCCGTTCCCGACCGTGGTGGAGTACTCCGGCTACGACCCGAGCAACCCCGCCAACCAGACGATGGCGCTGCTCTACAACACCCTCGGCTACGCCTACGTCGGCGTGAACATCCGCGGCACCGGCTGCTCCGGGGGCAGCTTCTTGCACTTCGAGCCGATCCAGAGCCTGGACGGCTACGACGTGATCGAGACCGTCGCCGCGCAGCCGTGGGCGGCGTTCCACGAGGCCGGGATGGTGGGCATCTCCTACCCCGGCATCTCCCAGCTGTACGTCGCGCAGACCCGCCCACCGCACCTGTCGGCGATCACACCGCTCTCGGTCATCGACGACACCTACCGCGGCACGCTCTATCCCGGCGGGATCCTCAACACCGGCTTCGCGGTGCCGTGGGCGACCGAGCGCGCCGAGCAGGCGGCGCCGTACGGCCAGGCCTGGACCCGCGCCCGCGCCGATGCCGGCGACACCGTCTGCGCGGACAACCAGGCGCTGCGCCTGCAGAACCCGGACCCGCTGGCGCTGATCGAGGACGACCCCTTCTACACCGCGAAGATCGGCGACCCGATCTCGCCGAGCCTGTTCGTCGGGAAGATCGACGTGCCGGTGTTCCTCGCCGGCGCCTGGCAGGACGAGCAGACGGGCGGGCACTTCCCCGCGCTGCTCGACGACTTCACCTCTGCGCCGCACGTCTACGCCTCGCTCGCCAACGGCTCGCACACCGAGTCGCTGAGCCTGGGCGTGTTCGGGCGGTACGCCGACTTCCTCGACCTCTACGTCGGGCGTCGGGTGCCGACCGGAGCGAAGAACGCCGTGGCGCCGCTCCTGGCGCAGACGATCACCGGGGTCGGTGGCCTGAAGCTGCCGCCCGGCCCGGACTGCTCCGGCCTGACCTACGAGCAGGCGCTGAGCCGCTTCGAGTCGGCCGACCCGATCCGGATCCTGTTCGAGGAGGGCGCGGCGGCCGGCCAGCCGTCGGGTGCCCCGCTGCCGCGGTTCGTGCGGACCTTCTCGTCCTGGCCGATCCCGAGCGACCGTCCCACGGCGTGGTACCTCGGCGGCGACGATCGCCTGCGCCGGGCGCCCTCGTCCCGGCGTCCCACGGCGGCGCGCGCCCGCAGCTACCGCGCGGACCCGGACGCGCTGCCGCGGACGACGTACTCCGGCTCGAGCTCCGGGATCTGGCAGGCCCACCCCGACTACGACTGGCGGCAGATCCCGGC
>NZ_DASWVI010000063.1:0-7421 GCF_036401255.1 Nocardioides sp.
TCGGCGGGCTGGGTCGCCGACGCGAGGGCGTGGATGCGGGCCATCGCCTGCAACGGCGTACGCCCCAGGGTGGGCACGAGCGAGAGCAGCTCGGTGGAGACCCGCACCGCGTCGCCGGCGACCTCGTCGCCGGCCCCGGTCCGCACGTCGGCCAGGCTCGAGCCCGACCCCTCGAGCACGGCGCTCGCGTGGGCGCCGCGCAGCAGGCTCTCGGCGGTGGTCTCGGGCGAGGTGCGCCGCAGCCCGCGGTCGCGGAGCATCACGTCGATCCCGTCCCGGGCGGCGGCGTACGCCGACGGCACGCCCTCGAGGGAAGCCAAGCGGGACAAGGGGTCTGTGGTCACGTGGATCACCGTATCCAGCGGGTAGCGTGGCCCCGATGAGCGACCAGTCCTCCCCCGCAGCCGCGCTCTCCTTCGGCCGCGTCGCCGGCGCCTACGACCGCGCCCGGCCGACGTACCCGCGCGAGGCCGCCGCGTGGCTGACCGGGGAGCAGCCGACGACGGTGCTCGAGCTGGGCGCCGGCACCGGCAAGCTGACCGAGGTCCTGGTCGGTCTGGGGCACGACGTGCACGCGACCGACCCCGACGAGCAGATGCTGGCGGTGCTGCGCGAGCGGCTGCCCGAGGTCCGCACGAGCGTCGCCGGCGCCGAAGACCTGCCCGTGGCCGACGCGTCGTACGACGTGGTGGTGGTCGCGCAGGCGTTCCACTGGTTCGACCACGAGCGTGCGCTGCCGGAGATCGCCCGCGTCCTCAAGCCGGGCGGCCACGTGGCCGTGGTGTGGAACGCCCGCGACGAGCGGATCCCGTGGGTGCGCCGGCTCGGCGCGCTGATCGGCACCCAGGAGGACCTGCGCTCCATCGACGCGCTCGAGAGCAGCGAGCTGTTCGGCGACGTCGACACCGAGACGTTCCGGCACTGGCAGGTCGTCGACCGCGAGTCGATCGCCGACCTCGCCCTGTCCCGGTCCACCATCGCGACCCTCCCCGAGGAGGAGCGTGCGGCCCGGCTCGCGGAGGTCGTCGCGTTCTACGACGACTACGGGCGCGGCATGGACGGCATGCAGCTGCCGTACATCGCGAACTGCGTCCGCTGCCCGGTCGCCGCGCGTACGACGGCGACGGCGCCCGGCCCGGACGGCGAGCCCGCCGCGTCGCCGGTCACCGACGGGTCCGACACCGACATGCTGCTCATCGACTTCCGCTGACCATGCCCCGACCGTGGCGGCGCAGGCACCTCGGGACCGAGGCCGACCGGGCCACGTTCCGCGCCCTGCACAGCGCGTCGCTCGCGTCGCCGGCGTTGCGCGAGGGCCTGACGGCGGCCAGTGCCGAGCGGAGCATCCGGCACCTGCACGACCTGCTCGGGTGCCCGGCACTGGCGCTCACGGACACCGCGTCGGCCCTGGCCTGGCACGGCAGCGGCCAGCACCACGAGGAGCAGTGCGGCGACCTGGCCGCCGAGACCGTCGAGCGCGGACGCACCCGGATGTTCGACCGGCACGACCTGCCGTGCGAGGAGCCCGGGTGCGAGATCCGGACCGCGATCGTCAGTCCCCTCGTCGTCGAGGAGCGGGTGGTCGGGACCCTCCAGGTGTTCGCCGCCTACCCGACGGCCGGGCTGGCGCGGGCCGCCGACGACGTGGCCCAGTGGGTGAGCGCGCAGCTCGAGCTCGCCGAGCTGGACGCCTCGCGGACCCGGCTGATGGAGGCCGAGGTCCGCGCCCTGCGCGCCCAGATCAGCCCCCACTTCATCTACAACTCCCTCGGCGCGATCGCGAGCTTCGTGCGCACCGACCCGGACCGGGCCCGCGACCTGCTGCTGGAGTTCGCGGACTTCACCCGCTACTCCTTCCGCCGGCACGGCGAGTACACGACGCTCGCCGAGGAGCTCCGCTCGGTCGAGCGCTACCTGCTGCTCGAGCAGGCCCGGTTCGGCGACCGGCTCCGGGTGACGCTGCGGATCGCGCCCGAGGTGCTCCCGGTCGCCGTACCCTTCCTCTGCATCCAGCCGCTCGTCGAGAACGCCGTGCGCCACGGCCTCGAGTCGGCGGAGAGCGGCGGCCACATCCGGATCGTCGCGCGCGACCAGGGACAGGAGTGCGTGATCGAGGTGGAGGACGACGGCGTGGGCGAGGACCCCGACGTCGTCCGTCGCGCCCTCGCGGGCGACACCTCCCTCGACTCGACGGGCCTCGGCAACGTCGACGGGCGGCTGCGCAACGCGTTCGGCGACGACTTCGGGCTCGCCGTCGAGACCGCGCCGGGAGCCGGCACCAAGGTGACCGTGCGGGTGCCGAAGTTCGCCCCGGGGGTGCACGCATGAGCCATCCCAGGTTGCGGGTGCTGGTCGTGGACGACGAACGCCCGGCGCTCGACGAGCTGCGCTACCTGCTCGAGCGCGACGAGCGGGTCGGTGAGGTGTTCGCCACCGACTCGACCACCGAGAGCCTGCGGATCCTGCGCGAGGACGAGATCGACGTCGCGTTCCTCGACATCCAGATGCCCGGGCTGACGGGGCTCGAGCTGGCCCAGGTGCTCAGCCGGTTCAAGTCGCCGCCGCAGATCGTGTTCGTCACGGCCCACGAGGGCCACGCGGTGGAGGCGTTCGAGGTGCACGCGGTCGACTACGTGCTCAAGCCCGTGCGCGCGGACCGGCTCGCCGAGGCGGTCCGCCGCGTGGTGGCCGGCACCGACCGCACCCCCGCCCCCGCGGACCCCCAGATCGCCGTCGAGCGCGGCGGCGTCACCCGGTTCCTGAACCGCTCGGACATCACCCACGTCGAGGCCCACGGCGACTACGCCCGGCTGCACACGGCCGACGGCTCCCACCTCGTGCGCATCCCGCTGGCCACGCTCGAGGAGGAGTGGGCCGACGCCGGGTTCGTGCGGATCCACCGCTCGCTGCTGGTCTCGCTCGCCCACGTGCGCGAGGTCCGGATGGAGGCCGGACGCTGCGCGGTGGTCGTCGGGGAGCCGCCGGTCGAGCTCGGCGTCAGCCGCCGGCACACGCGCGAGCTGCGCGAGCTGCTGCTCCAGAACCGGACCCGCCGGCCATGACCGACGCCGTCCCGCCGCCGGGCCGGGTCCGGGTGACCGGCCCGCCGCGACGGCGTACGACGCCGGCCCGCACCGCCGACATCGACGACGAGACGCGGCTCGGCGAGGTCTACATGGGCTCGCTGCTGCGCGAGCAGCTGCGGCTGGCCGCCGGGGTGCTGACCGCGCTCGCGTCGACCCTGGGGCTGGTGCCGCTGGTGTTCCACCTCTTCTCGGGCCTGGCCGGTGCCGACGTGCTGGGCGTGCCGCTCGCGTGGGTGCTGATCGGGGTCCTGGTGTATCCGTGGCTGCTGGTGCTCGGCTGGGTCTACGTGCGCCGGGCCGAGCGCAACGAGCGCGACTTCGCCGAGCTCGTCTCGGAGGTCGAACGATGAGGGCCCGCGCGTGAGCCTCGACGCCGCTCCCGGAGTCGTCGCGGTGACGCTGGTGACGATCGCGACGCTGCTGATCGGCACCTGGGGGTTGCGGTTCTCGCGGACGACCAGCGACTTCTTCGTGGCGTCCCGGTCGGTGCGGCCGCGGCTCAACGCGAGCGCGATCGGCGGGGAGTACCTCTCGGCCGCGTCGTTCCTCGGCGTCGCCGGGCTCGTGCTGACGTTCGGCGCCGACATGCTGTGGTACCCGGTCGGCTGGACGGCCGGCTACCTGGTGCTGCTGGTGCTGGTGGCCGCGCCGCTGCGTCGCTCCGGCGCCTACACGCTCCCCGACTTCGCCGAGGCACGCCTCGGGTCCCGGGCGGTGCGCTCGGTCTGCTCGCTGCTGGTGGTCGCCGTGGGGTGGCTCTACCTGCTGCCGCAGTTCCAGGGCGCGGGCATCACGCTGCGATCGACGATCGGGGCCCCGACCTGGGTGGGGCCGGTGATCGTCGGGGTCGTCGTGCTCGCCAACGTCACGTCCGGCGGGATGCGCAGCATCACGTTCGTCCAGGCGTTCCAGTACTGGCTCAAGCTCACCGCGCTGCTGGTGCCGGGCGCGGTCCTGCTCGCCGTCTGGGCCGACGACGGTACGCCGTTCTCCTCCGGCTCCGACGGGTGGTCGGTGCCGCTCGCCTCCGGGGGCGGCGAGGGCCTCTACGTCACCTACTCCCTGATCGTGGCGACGTTCCTCGGCACGATGGGCCTCCCCCACGTGGTCGTCCGGTTCTACACCAACCCCGACGGCCGCGCGGCCCGTCGTACGACGCTCGTCGTGCTCGCCCTGCTCGGCGTGTTCTACCTGCTGCCGCCGCTGTACGGCGCCCTCGGGCGGCTCTACGCACCGGACCTGGCCGGCACCGACCGGGCCGACGCGCTGGTGCTCGAGCTGCCGCGGATCATGCTCGACGGACCGGTCGGCGAGCTGCTCACCGGGCTGGTCACCGCCGGGGCGTTCGCGGCGTTCCTCTCGACGTCCTCGGGGCTCTCGATCGCGGTGGCGGGCGTGCTCAGCCAGGACGTGACCGGCCGCGCCTGGGCCGGGCGGCGGCTCGAGGGCATCACGGCGTTCCGGCTCGGGGCGGTGGTCGCGGTGACGGTGCCGTGCGTGGTCGCGCTGGCGGTGCCCAACCTCGGTGTCGCACGGGCGGTCGGGCTCGCGTTCGCGATGGCCGCGTCGACGTTCTGCCCCCTGCTGCTGCTCGGCATCTGGTGGCGGCGACTCACCCCCAGCGGCGCGATCGCGGGGTTGCTCGTTGGTGGCGTGGGGTGTGGCGTCGCGATCGTGTGGACGCTGGCGGTGTCGGACCCCGACGGCTGGCTGGACACGCTCATGGGCCAGCCCGCCGCCTGGAGCTTCCCGCTCGCCATCACCACGATGGTCGTCGTCTCGCTGCTCACCGCCCCCCGGATCCCGCCCCACACCGGGCGGTTCCTGGTGCGGCTGCACACGCCCGAGGTGCTCGACCTCGACCGCGGCTGACCGCTGTAACGCGGGGTTAGGGGATCTGGTCACCCCCTTGTAAGGGGGTTCCTAGATCCAACAACCCCGCGTTACAAGCAGGGGGCGGCTCACGCCGAGCGCCGGGCGGCGAGCTGCTCCTGGGCCCGAGCGACCACGAGGTCGACGATGCTCGGGTGCGGTCCGAGGACCTCGGCGACGACCGAGGCCCCCGCCGCGAGCGACTCGGCGCGGCAGCGGGTGGCGAAGAACCCCTCGGCGAGCAGGTACGGCGACACCGCGTCGCCGGGTCGGACCACGTCGGCCGGGCGATCGCCGAGACCGCCCAGCGTGGCGAGGCGGACCGGCCCGCCCCAGGCGTCCGCGAGCAGGTCTCGGGCGAGGGCGAGGTCGCGGCCGGCGAGGGGGTCGCGCGAGCCGGCGACCACCATCACCAGCGGTGATCCGGGGCGCGCGCCGGCGGCCCCGAGACGGCCGACCTGGGCCTGCGCCAGCAGGGCATCGGGCCCGAGCGCGCGGCCGGCCACCGCTGCGAGGTCCTCGCGCACGTGGTAGCCGGTCGAGAGCAGGAGGGGCACCACGACTGCCGGCTCGGGGGACGACAGCACCGACGACAGCAGTGGGGAGGCGAGCTCGACGAACGCCGCGACGGCCGGCATCCCCAAACGCGCACCAGCCGAGGCGGTGACCGACCGCGCCACCTCGTTCCCAGCCGGCAGGCGCGTCCCGTGCGCGACCGTCACCAACCTCACGGAACCACCGCCAACCGGTAGCCCCGCTTGACGACCGTCTGCACCGCCCGGGTGCCGAGCGCCGCGCGCAGCCGCGCGACGGCCATCTCGACCGCGTGCTCCGACCCGGCGGTCCCCGAGGGCAGCATCGCGAGCAGCGCCGGGCGGGACACGACGTTGCCGGGGTTGGCGACGAGGGCGTTGAGCACCGCCGCGGGAGCCGCCGAGAGCTTGACCTCGGCGCCGTCGAGCAGCACGTCGTCACCGTGCATCAGCAGCTGATGCCCACCGACCAGCTCGACCACCAACCCGGACCGGCGCGAGGGCAGCTCGGTCTCGAGCTGCTTGACCATCGCGCCCAACCGCGACCGCTCGGGGTAGATCGTCGGCACGCCCCACATCTCGAACGCCGCCGCGGTCACCGGGCCGACGCAGGACGCGACGACGTCGGCCTGGAACGCCGAGACCAGCTCGTCGCGCCGCCCGGTCGACCCGGCGGCCTCCATGAGCGCCGCGACCGCGGGCGCGGAGGTGAACGTCACCGCGTCGAGAGAACGGTCGGCGATCAGGTCGATCATCTTGAACATCGGCTCGGGGTCGTCTGCGGACGCCACCCGGTAGACGGTGACCGTCGTGACGTCGGCACCCTGACGGCGCAGTGCGTGGGCGACCATCGAGAGCGACTGGCCGTGCTCCTGCACGACGATGCGCAGGCCGGTCAGCGACCGGCCGCGCAGGTGCTCGAGCACGTCCTCGAAGCACTCCGACTGCGGCGCCCACAGCTCGCGCAGCCCCCGGCCGCGCAGCGCGCCGACGCTCTTGGGCCCCCGGGCCAGGATCTCGGCGGAGTCCAGGACGGCCAGCAGGTCCGGCAGCATCCCCCACCGCTCGGCCGCGTCGAACCACGCCCGCATCCCGATGCCGGTGGTCGCCAGGAACATGTCCACCGGCGCAGCCAGGACCTCCTCGGTGGCCGCGCGCAGCTGGTCGTCGTCGACGTGGTTGGGCTCCAGGGAGAGCGCGGGCGCCCACTCCACCGTGGCGCCGCGCCGCTCGAGCAGGCCCACCTGCTCGTCGACCTTCCGGGCGGCGGTCACGCCGATCCGGAAGCCGGCGAGCGGCAGGGCCTCGGTCACGGACTCTCCTCACGTGGGGGGCCGACGAGCACGATGCCGTCGGCGACCCGGACGTCGTACGTCGGGACCCGGACCGCCGCGTCGTCGAGGCACTGTCCGGTGCGCAGGTCGAAGGCCTGCTTGTGCATCGGCGACGCGACGTACGGGATCTCGCCGCGGGTGCCGACGATCCCGCGCGCCAGCACCGACGCACGTGAACAAGGGTCGTAGTTGGACATCGCATAGACGTAACCGTTGTGTGTCCGGAAGATTGCGACCGCGGCGCCGTCGACCAGGGCCGCGACGCCGCCCTCGACCTCGATCTGGTCGAGCCGGCAGACAGTCGTGTAGGTCGTGGAGTCCGTCGAGGTGCTCATCGCGGCGCCCCCACCGGGATCGTGGCGCCGAGGACGACCGGCCCCGAGGAGTCCTCCGGCACCGCCTGCTCCCGCTCGGCTCGGAACGCGATGTGGGGGTCGGGCGTGTCCGGGGCGTTCACGAACGAGACGAACCGGGCGAGCTTGTCGGGGTCGTCGATCGTGGCCTTCCACTCGTCGAAGTAGGAGTCGACGTGACGGGCCATCGCGGCCTCGAGCTCCGAGCCGAGCCCGAGGGCGTCGTCGACGACGATCTCGCGG
>NZ_DASWVI010000064.1:0-7383 GCF_036401255.1 Nocardioides sp.
GCCGACCTCGACCCGGTGCCCGCGGCGGCGACGGCGGCCGTCCGGGCGGGCGTCCTCCACCTCGACGGCACGCCGCTCGGCATCGGCCGTCTCGTCGACGTGCAGGTCCCCCGGGTCCGCGCGAGCGGCACCACGCCCGCCGACCCGCCCGGCGACGTGGCGACGATGGTGGGCCGCGGGGACGGGCTCACGCCGTACGACGACGACGTGCTCTGCGGCTGGCTCGCGGTGCACCGCGCCGCAGACGTCGCGACCGATGCGGTCGACGCCGAGGTCCGGGCCCACCTGCACCGCACCACGCTGCTCTCGGCGACCCTGCTCGACTGCGCGATGCACGGCGAGGTCATCCCCGAGTTCGCGGCCTGGCTGGCCGACCCCCACGACCCCGCTCGCGCCGCGACCCTCGCGGCCGTCGGGCACACCTCCGGACGCGGGATGCTGCAGGGGGCCCGCGTCGCCCTCGCTCACCTGGAAGGCGCTGCCGCATGACCACACTCACCCATGTCGAGCTCAGGCCCGGCGCGTACGCCGACTCCGTGACGCTGCTGCAGGTCAGCCGCGTCGCCCAGGGGCTCGACGGGGTGCTCGCCGCCCAGGTCGCGATGGCGACCGCGCTCAACATCGAGGTGCTCACCGAGATGGGCTTCGAGGTGCCGCCGCAGGCGGGCACCAACGACCTGGTGGTCGCCCTGCGGCTGGAGACCCCCGACGCACTGGCCGGGGCTCTGGCCGGTGTCGACGAGGCGCTGCGCGCGGCCAACCGCCGCGAGGAGGGATCGGCCACGATCGCGCCCCCGCGCACCACGAGCAGCGCGCTGCGGCGCTCTCTTGACACCTCGGGCCACGACACCGTCGCCCTGGTCTCGGTCCCCGGCCCGAACGCCTTCGTCGAGGCGATGGACGCGGTCGACGCCGGCCGCGACGTGATGGTGTTCAGCGACAACGTGCCGCTCGACCAGGAGATCGTGCTCAAGCGCGCGGCCGCTGACCGGGGCGTGCTGGTCATGGGCCCCGACTGCGGGACGGCCGTCGTCGGAGGTCTCGGGCTCGGGTTCGCGAACGTCGTCTCCCCCGGACCGGTCGGCATCGTCGCCGCCTCGGGCACCGGCTGCCAGCAGCTGCTGGTCCTGTTGGACCACGCGGGCGTCGGCGCCACCTCGGCGCTGGGCGTCGGCGGGCGCGACCTGTCCTCGGAGGTCCGCGGCCTGGCGACCCGCGAGGCCCTGCGCCGTCTCGACGAGGACCCGGGCGTCGAGCTGATCGTGCTCGTCTCCAAGCCACCCGCCGACGACGTCGCCGACGAGATCGGGGCGTACGTCGCCTCCCTGGGCACCCCCGTCGAGCTCGCGCTCCTCGGCCCCGGCCGCCCCGACCTCACCGCCGCCGCCGAGTCGGTGCTGCACCGGCTGGGCCGACAGGTCCCGTCCTGGCCCGTCGACCCGCCCGAAACTTTCGGGCGGGTCAACGGGACGGCACTCCGCGGACTGTTCGTCGGCGGCACGCTGGCCAGCGAGGCCCGGCTGATCGCGACCGAGGCGCTCGGGGCCGACGCCGGCCACACGTTCGTCGACTTCGGCGACGACGAGTACACCGCCGGTCGCGCGCACCCGATGATCGACCCGTCGATCCGGCTCGAGCACCTCGCCCGCGCCGCCGCGGACCCGACGACCGGCGTGCTGCTCCTCGACGTCGTGCTCGGCCACGGCGCCGAGCCCGACCCCGCCGCCGCTCTCGCGCCGGCGATCGCGGCCGTCGACCGGCCGGTCGTCGTCGCGGTCGTCGGCACCGACGCCGACCCCCAGGGCCGCGACCGTCAGGTCCGCGCGCTGGTCGCCGCCGGCGCCGAGGTCCACCTGTCCAACGCCGGCGCCACGCGCCGGGCCATCGAGCTGCTGGGAGAGACCCGATGACGACCCCCCAGACCGTCGTGAACGTCGGCGCGGACCTGCTCGCCGACGCCGTCGCCGACCAGGCGGTGGCGGTGACCCGCGTCGACTGGCGCCCGCCGATGGACGGCACCGCCACCGACCTGGCCACCGTGGCCGCCGACCCCCGGCGCCGCGCGGCCAACGACCGGGCGCTGGCCGCGATGCTCGGGGTGACCGCGACGCTCGTCGACGTGGTTCCCGCCGCCGAGGCGCTCGGGCTCGAGCCGGGACAGTTCCTGCACGCGGGCCCGCCGATCGGCTGGGACCGCGCATCCGGCCCGCTGCGTGGAGCGCTGATGGGTGGCGCCGCGCTCGAGGGCCTGGTCGCCGACCCCGAGGACGCCGTCGCGCTGTTCGAGTCCGGCCGCGGCGTCTCGCTGGAGCCCTGCCACCACCGCGGGGCGGTCGGCCCGATGGCCGGCGTGGTGACACCGAGCATGTGGGTGTTCGTGCTCGAGGACCCGGCCACCGGTCGGCGTACGCACTGCACGCTCAACGAGGGCCTCGGCAAGGTGCTGCGGTACGGCGCGTACTCCCCGGAGGTGCTGACCCGGCTGCGCTGGATGGGCGACGTGCTCGGGCCGCTGCTGCAGCGCGCGGTGCGGACCGTGCGCGACTCCGAGGCGGGCCCGGTCGACGTCACCGGCATCCTCACCCAGATGCTGCAGATGGGCGACGAGGCCCACAACCGCAACCGCGCCGGCACGCTGATGCTGCTGCGCGACCTCTCCCCCGCGATGGTCGCCTCCGTCGACGCCGGCGCGGCCGCGAGCGACGTCGCGGAGGCGCTGCGCTTCATCGGCGGCAACGACCACTTCTTCCTCAACCTCGCGATGCCGGCCTGCAAGCTCGCGCTCGACGCGGCGCGCGGCATCGAGGGCTCGACGATGGTCGTGGCGATGGCCCGCAACGGCACCGACTTCGGCATCCAGGTCGCCGGCACCGGCGACGAGTGGTTCACCGGCCCCGCCCAGCTCGCCGACGGGCTCTACCTCGGCGACTACGGCCCGGAGGACGCCAACCCCGACATCGGCGACTCCGCGATCACCGAGACCGCCGGCATCGGCGGCTTCGCCATGGCGACGGCGCCGGCGATCGTGCGGTTCGTCGGCGGCTCGGTGCCCGACGCGCTCGCGACCACGCGGCGGATGCACGAGATCACGCTCGGTGAGAACCCGCGGTGGTCGGTGCCGGTGCTGGAGTTCCAGGGCACCCCGACCGGCATCGACGTGACCCGCGTGTGCCGGACCGGGATCCTGCCCCAGATCAACACCGGCATGGCCGGCAAGCTCGCCGGCGTCGGGCAGGTCGGCGCGGGCCTCGTCACCCCGCCGGCCGAGATCTTCCCGAAGGCGCTCGCGCGGCTGGCGGAGCTGGCCGCCGGGAGCCGACGCACCTGACCGAACTGCTCCCCGACCCGCACCCCCACGACAGATGCGTCAGGTGCGCGGGGGCGCGGCGCCGACGCACCTGACCGAACTGCTGCCCGACCCGCACCCCCACGACAGATGCGTCAGGTGCGCGGGGAACGCGTCAGCGGCTGGCGGCGCGGCGGTACAGCCGGATCGAGAGCGGCACGAACACCGCGAGGATGATCACCACCCACAGCAGCGTGTAGAGCACCGGGTGCTGCAGCGACCACACGTCCGGCGCGGGCGCCCGGGGGTCGGTGTTGCCGAACATCTCGCGCGCGGCCTGGGTGACCGAGGAGACCGGGTTCCAGTTGGCGAACGTCGCGAGCGGGCCGGGCAGGCTCGAGATCGACACGAACGTGTTCGCGATGAACGTCAGCGGGAAGATCACGATGAACGACGCGTTGTTGACGACCTCGGGCGTGCGCACCGTGAGCGCGACCGCCGCCATGATCCAGGAGATCGCGAACGCGAACGCCACGAGCACGAGGTAGCCGCCGGCCGCCTCGAGCACCGACGAGCGGATCCGCCAGCCCACGACCAGACCGGTCAGGCTCATCACGAACAGGCTGACCAGGTTGATGCCGATGTCGGAGACCGTGCGCCCCACGACGACCGAGGACGACGACATCGGCAGGGAGCGGAACCGGTCGATGATGCCCTTCTGGAGGTCCTCGGCCAGGCTGTAGCCGGTGAACGTCGCGCCGAAGACGACCGTCTGCGCGAAGACCCCGGCGATGAGGAACTCGCGGTAGTTCACCCCGGTGTCCTGGGTGCCGATCGCGTTGCCGAAGACGTAGGCGAACAACAGCACGAACATGATCGGCGACAGCGTCGTGAACACCAGGACGTCGGGCACCCGCACGATCTTGCGCAGGTTGCGTCGCGTGATCACCCAGGCGTCGGAGACCCCCTCGGTCAGGACGGCCATCAGGCGGCTCCTTCCTCGTCGGTGGGCTCGGGCTCCTCGGCGACGTGCCCCGTCAGGGCCAGGAACACGTCGTCGAGCGTGGGCCGCCGCAGCGCGGCCTCGGCGACGGGGACGCCGGCCCGATCGAGCCGGTCGAGCAGCTCGCGCAGGTCGCGGGTGCCGCCGTCGACCGAGACCGTCAACCGCCGATCGCGTACGTCGACCACCGGCTCGCCGACGCCCAGGCCAGTGAGCGCCCCGGCGGCCGCGGCCAGGTCGGCACCGACCGGGAGCCGCACGTCGACCTCCTCGCCACCGACCTGGGACTTCAGCTCGTCGGCGGTGCCGAGCGCGATGACCGTGCCGTGGTCGATCACCGCGATCCGGTCCGCCAGCCGGTCGGCCTCCTCGAGGTACTGCGTGGTGAGCAGCAGCGTCGTGCCGCCGCGCACCAGCTCCTCGATCACGTCCCACATGCCGACCCGGCCGCGTGGGTCGAGGCCGGTGGTGGGCTCGTCGAGGAAGATCACCGGCGGCTTCGCCACCAGCGCGCCGGCCAGGTCCAGCCGTCGGCGCATGCCGCCCGACCAGCCCTTGACCACCCGGTCGGCGGCGTGGGCGAGGTCGAACTGGTCGAGCAGCTCGCGCGCCCGGGCCCGGCTCGCCGCGGCACCGAGGTGGTAGAGGCGTCCGACCATGTCGAGGTTCTCGAAGCCCGTCAGGTGCTCGTCGACGGCGGCGTACTGGCCCGACACCCCGATCCGGCGTCGCAGCTCACGCGGGTGGCGCAGCACGTCGATGCCGCTGACCTCGGCGTGGCCGCCGTCGGGCCTCAGCAGCGTGGTGAGCACCCGCACCGCGGTGGTCTTGCCGGCCCCGTTGGGGCCGAGCAGCCCGAGCACGGTGCCCTCCTCGACCTCCAGGTCGAGACCGTCGAGGGCGGTGACCGAGCCGTACGTCTTCACCAGGCCGGTGGCGCGGATCGCGGTGGGCATGGCACCACTGTGCCGGGGCCCACCGACAGGAGCCAGAGACTTATGTCTCGAGGTGCGGGCCGAGCCGGGGCCGCGAGAAGGCCCGCGCCATGTCCACCTTGCCGGAGGGACGCAGCGGGGTGCCCTCCTCGAGGTAGGCCTGGCGCGCTTCGCCGTCGTGGCACGTCGGCGGGGACCCGTCGGCGTGGACGACCCGCCACCACGCGACCGCGCCGCCCTGGGTGGACATCACCGAGCCCACCTGGCGGGGCCCGCCGCCGCCGAGCAGCTCGCCCACGACCTCCGCGATCGCGCCGTAGGTGGTCACCCGCCCGCGGGGCACCGACTCGACGCACTGCAGCACCCGCTCGGCGTACTCCTCGGGGTCGATGCTCACCGCTCCTCCTCACCGGTCAGCGCGGCCGTGGCCAGGACCGCGGCCACGCAGGACGCCACGATGCCGAGCACCCAGACGCCCGGCTGCTCCGGCTCGTCGCCCAGGAGCCGGGACACCGCCCACGCGACCGGCGCCGTCAGCAGGACCAGGACACCACGGCGCGCCCACAGCCGCACGGTCGCCGCGTCGACCTGCATGGTCGCCGGACCGTACGACGCGAGCACCCCGGCCACGTGCGCCACCACGAGCCCCGCCGCCCCTGCCAGCACCCAGGCCGACGTGCTGTGGCCGAGACCGGCGGCCCACCAGCCGAGCACGACCAGGAGCGGTGCCACGCCGAACGGCGAGTCCGGCACCCAGGCCGACGCGCCCGCGAGCGCCGCCACCACCGCGACCAGCCACCACGGCGGCGCGTGCCCCGCGGGGCCGGCGGCGAGCACGGAGAGGACCGGTCCCAGCAGCACGAGCGCCCGCAGCGCGACCTGCGACCGGGCCCAGTCGTCCGGCGCGGAGTAGGCCTCCAGCGGGGTCACCGGCCCACCACCCGCGGCAGCTCGGCGCGCCGGGCCAGCCGGCGCAGCACGTCGTCGATGGTGCCGGGACCGCGCCAGGCGACCACCGGGCAGCCGAGCGCCGCGAGCCGGTCGAGCACCACCGATCGCTCCAGCATCCGCATCCGCCACGCGAGCCCGGCGAGCACCGGGTCGGCGCCCTCGGGGACGTCCGGGCGCGCATCGGGCGGGAGCGTGTCGACGACCAGCACCGCGACGCCGCGCCGGGTCAGCGTCGCCGCGACCGTGCCGACGGACTCCGCGAGCATCGGGGACAGCACCACCACGACGACCCCGCCGGTCACTCCCAGCTGGAGCAGGCCCGTGTCGGCCTCCCCCACCTCGCCGATCCGCACGGTCGCCAGCCGGTCCTGCAGCCGGCGCAGGTGCCGCGCCCCGGCGCCGTACCCGACCTGCTCGCGGCCGCGACCGATCACCCGCAACGCCACCCGGTCGCCCTGGCGGACGTGGTGCTCGGCGATCGCGGAGGCGGCACGTACGCCGAGGTCCAGGCTGCTCGCGGCGCCGTCCACGCCGTCGGAGGCGCCGAGGTCGGCCAGCGCGTCGACCACCAGCAGGACCCCGGTGTCCTCCTCAGCCCGCGTCGTCACCACGTGCAGGTCGCCGGTGCGCAGGGAGACCCGCCAGTTGACCCGGCGCAGCCGGTCGCCCGGCTGGAACGGCCGGATCCCGGCCAGCTCGGTGCCGCTGCCGCCGCGGCGGGACCGGTGCGCGCCGACGAGGCCGAGTGGCTGGGGCGCCTCGGCGCGCGAGTCGTAGCGGGTGGAGCCGGGCAGCACGCGGGTCCACTGGCCCCCGAGGCCCACCGGGCCGAACCGGTAGCCCGCCCACGGGGTGTAGAGCGCGACCTTCTCCTGACCGAGCATCCGGCGGCCCCAGCGGCGCGGGCTGATCTCGACCTCGGGCACCCGGCCGTCGAACAGCCGGCCCACCCGGCCCCGGCGCGGCCGGGTCACGACGTACGGCGGCTGGCCGGTCACCCGGGTGAGGTACTCGACGTCCTCGGCGTCGGCGACGCTCAACCGCGAGGTGGTGCCGACCCCCTCGTGCAGGGTGAGGTGGTCGAGCCGGGAGTCGAGCACCGGGTCGCGGGTCGGTCGGTGCACCAGGCCGAGCGCCGCCAGCGTCACGAACGGTGCCGCGAGCGCGACGAGCGCGGGCTGGCCGGACAGGGCGGCGCCGAGGACCCC
>NZ_DASWVI010000065.1:0-6899 GCF_036401255.1 Nocardioides sp.
GGCGGCCGTCACCCCGCCGGCGGCCAGCAGGCCGAGCCAGCGGCGCGGCGCCCCCGAGACGGCCAGCACGCCGAAGACCGTCGCGGAGAGCACGAGCATCGTGCCGAGGTCGGGCTGCAGCATGATCAGGGCCGCGGGCAGGCCCGCGATCGCGAGCATGCCGACGACGTCGCCCATGCTGCCGCCCGGGCGGCCCTTGCGGACGTCGGCGCGCTCGGCCACCCACAGGGCCATGCCGATCACGACCGCCAGCTTGGCGAACTCCGAGGGCTGGATCGACATCCCGCCCAGCTGCAGCCACGACCGGGAGCCGTTGACCGTGGAGCCCATCGTCAGCACCAGCACGAGCCCGCCCAGCGAGGCGAGGTAGACCAGCGGCGCCACGATCCGCAGCGACCGGTGGTCGGTGGCGAGCACGACGACCATGAGCACCAGCCCGATGAGTGCGTTGACCACCTGCTTCTTCAGGTACGCCGCCGGGTCGCCCGCGGTGAGGTCCTCCCGGTGCATGGTCGCCGACCACACCAGCAGGCTGCCCAGCGTGACGAGTCCGAGCACGGCGAGCATCAACAGCCAGTCGAGGCGAGGGGTGCGCAGCACGTCAGTCGTCCTTCCGCGCGGGCGGCAGGATCGTGCCGTCCTTCATGAACGTCGGCAGGGCCGCCGGAGGCGTCGTGCCCGGGATCGCCGCCTTCGCGGGGTCGACGCTCATCCCGTCGACGCCGTACAGCGACTCCCAGATCTTGCGCACCGCCGGCCCCGAGGTGCCCGACCCGGTGCCGGCCTGGCTCACCATCATGATCACGACGTAGTTCTCGTCGTACGACGCGACCCACGACGTCGACTGCTTGCCGTAGACCTCGGCGGACCCGGTCTTGCCGCGGATGTGGACCTTGTCGAGCGGGAAGTCGCCGAACCGCCAGGCCAGGGTGCCGACCTTGGGCGTGCCCTGGAGGGCCTGGTCGACGTAGCGCAGGCTCGCGGCCGACGCGTCGACCTTGCCCTGGGCGACGGGCTTGAAGCGCTTGAGCACGGTGCCGTCCGGGCTGACGATCGCCTTCGCCACCCGCGGCGCGTAGAGAGTGCCGCCGTTGGACAGCGCGGCGTAGGCGCGGGCCAGCTGGAGCGGCGTGACCATCGTGTCGCCCTGGCCGATCGAGTAGTTCACCGCGTCACCGGCGCGGTAGTAGGAGCCCTCGAGGCAGAACTCGTGGGCGAAGACCCGCAGGAAGCTGCTCTTCGCGGTGCCCTGGCGGTCGATCTTGCAGTAGTAGCCCTTCATCGCCTTCCAGTAGGCGAGCTTCCACTTCCGATCGGCGATCCGGCCGCTGGCCTCGCCGGGCAGGTCGACCCCGGTCTCCCTGCCGAAGCCGAAGTTCTCGGCCTCCCGCACCAGCGGGTCCTTGGCGTCCACGTCGGTCGGGTCCGAGCCGTACTTCTGCCAGAAGTGCAGGCCGACGCGGTAGAAGAACGTGTCGCAGGACAGCTGCAGCGCCTGGTCGAACCCGATCGCGCCGTACGAGGCGGACTCGTAGTTCTTGAACCACCGGTTGCCGACCTGCAGCCCCGAGGAGCAGTCCAGCCGCGTGTCGGTGGAGTAGCCGTTGTTGAGTGCGCCGACGGTCATGATCGGCTTCCAGGTCGAGCCCGGGGCGAACTGGCCCTGGGTCGCGCGGCCGAGCAGCGGGTTGCCGGCCGCCTCGGAGTAGAGCCGCGCGAGCTGCTTCTTCGTGATGCCGCCGACCCACACGCCGGGGTCGTACGTCGGCTGGCTGGCCATCGCCACGATCCGGCCGGTGTCGGCCTCCATCACGACCACCGCGCCGGAGTCGGCGCGGTAGTTGCGGCCGGTGACCTTGTCGAAAGTCTGCCGGGCGGTGCGGATCGTCTCGGCCAGCTGCTTCTCCACGACGCCTTGCACCTTGGCGTCGATCGAGGTGACCAGGGTGTCGCCGGGCGAGCTGTCGACCTCGCTGTCGTCGCCGAGCACCCGGCCCATCGAGTCGACCGCGACGCGCTTGTAGCCGGGCATGCCGCGCAGCCAGCGGTCGTACTGCTTCTCCACCCCGGCCCGGCCGACCGACGACGCGCCGTTGACCGACTGGTCGCCGTGCTCCTCCGCCCGGTCCAGCTCGTCCTCGGTGATCGGGCTCAGGTAGCCCAGCACGTGCGCGAGGTTGACGCCGTAGGGCTGCGGATAGGCCCGCACGCTCTGCTGCTCGGCCAGGACGCCCGGGTAGTCCTCGGGCTGCTCGAGGATCCGCAGCGCGACCGACTGCTTGACGTCCGTGGCGACCGGCACGGGCTGGTACGGCGAGCCGTTCCAGCAGGTCCCGGGAACGCTGCCCTCCTCGCCGCAGGTGACCAGCTTGCGGTGGATCGTGCGGGCCGGCACCGCGACCACCCCGGCGACCCGGTCGACGAGCACGTCTTGCTGGTGCTCGGTCATCCTCCCCAGCATCGTGCGGTCGATCGAGACGACCCACGAGGTGCGGTTGGCGACCAGCGGGCGGCCCTGGTCGTCGACGATGAGCCCGCGCTGGGGCTGGACGACGATCTCGCGGACCGACTGGGAGGCGGCCTGGGCGTGGTACTCCTCGCCGCCGACGACCTGCAGGTAGTACAGCCGCGCGAACAGCGTCGCGAACAGCGCGAAGACCAGCGCCTGGATCACGACCAGGCGCAGCCGGCCGGCCGACCGGGACGACCCGCGGGAGGACCCTGCCATCGCCGGCCCCTAGGCGAGCGAGCGGTCGGGCTCGAGGTGCCGGAACAGCGCCATCACGGCGGGCAGCACGAGCGGGGTGAGCAGGAGGTCCCAGAGCAGCGCGACGCCGATCACCTCGAGGAGCTCGGGGATGCCGAGCGCCGGGTCGTCGAGCACGAGCCCGCTGAGCGCGAACACCGAGGTGCCGACGAACGAGGAGGCCGCGACCGTCGCCACGATCGCCGTGACCGGCGGGCGCGCCTCCTGGCGGACCCGGCCGGCGACGTACCCGACGAGCACGAGCGCGAGCGCCCAGCGGCCCGCGACGTGGTCGGCGGGCGGGGCGAGGTCGAGCGCCACGCCGGCACCGAACCCGAGCAGCATCGCGAACGGCGCACCCTGGGTGAGCGCCGCCCCGACGACCACGAGCAGGCAGAGGTTCGGGACGATCCCGTCCCAGGCGAGGTGGGAGAAGACCGAGACCTGGAGCACCAGGGCGACCGCGACGGCCGCCGCGGCGAACGCCGCGCGCAGGGCGTTCACCTCAGGCCCCCGTCGGACTCGATGACCGCGCGGTCGCTGCGGGTGCCGGAGGGCACCACGACGCCGACCAGGTCGAGCGCTCCGAAGTCGACGAACGGGTCGATCACGGCGCGCTGCGAGGTCTCGCGCAGGCTGCTGTAGACGGTGGTCACCCGGCCGACCGGGATGCCGGAGACGTACGGTCCCCCGGCCTCGCTGCCCCACGTGACGACCGTGTCGTGCTTGGCGGGCACGGCGGTCTCGTCGACGAGCTCGAGGTCGAGGCGGCCGTCCTTGCCGAGCACACCGCGCCCGTGCAGGAAGCCGACCTCCATGCTCTCGCCGACCCGGCCGCCGACCACGGAGTCGGCATCCACGATCAGCAGCACGGTGGCGGTGCTGCGGGTCACCCGCAGCACCCGCCCGACCAGGCCGTCGTTGTTGACCACGGTCAGGTCGGGACGGATCCCGGCGTCGGAGCCGGCGTCGATCGTGATCGTGCTCGAGAACGACTGCGACGCACCCAGGCCGACCACCCGCGCCGGCACGAGGGAGTAGCCCAGGTCGCGGGCGGCGGCCGTGAGCCCGTCGTACTCCTCGAGCCGGTTGCGGTCGTAGCCCTGGGTCGCGAGGTCCGACTTGAGCCGGGAGTTCTCGGCCTGGAGCGCGATGAGGTCGTCCTGCATGGAGTCGCGCGAGCGGAACCAGTCCGGCACGGCGGTGAAGGGGCGTACGGCGGTCGCGGTCGCGACCTCGACCGGGCCGAAGACCTCGCCGGCGACCCGGCGGGCCGGCTCGAGCGGCGACCCGTCGCCGGCCTGGTCGAGCGTCATCAGCGTCAGGCAGGCGAGCACGAGGGCGACCAGCAGCGCCGGTGAGGGCGGCGGGCGCTCCCCCGGGGCGCGCCAGCGGCGCTCCCGGGTCGCCCGGAGCCGGTCGTGCGGGCGCATCAGCCGCGCCTCCGGTCGCTGACCAGCACCTGCTGGAGGGCCTCGAACTCCTCGACGCACTTGCCCGCACCGAGTGCCACCGAGCTGAGCGGGTCCTCGGCGACGTGCACCGGCATGCCGGTCTCGTGGCGCAGCCGCTCGTCGAGACCGCGCAGGAGCGCGCCGCCGCCGGTGAGCACGATGCCGCGGTCCATGATGTCTCCGGCGAGCTCCGGCGGGGTCTGGTCGAGGGTGGAGCGGACGGCGTCGACGATCGCGTGCAGCGGCTCCTCGAGCGCCTGGCGGATCTCGGCGCTGGACACGGTCACCGTGCGGGGCAGACCGGAGACCATGTCGCGCCCACGGATCTCGGCCTCGGGCTCCTCGGCCAGCGGGAACGCCGACCCGAGGGTCGTCTTGACCTCCTCGGCGGTCCGCTCGCCGAGCATCAGCGAGTGCTCCTTCTTCATCCAGGCCACGATCGCCTGGTCGAGGTCGTCGCCCGCGGTGCGGATCGACAGGCTGGTGACGATGCCGCCCAGCGAGATCACGGCGACCTCGGTCGTGCCGCCGCCGACGTCGACGACCATGTTGCCGGTCGCCTGGTGGACGGGGAGCCCGGCGCCGATCGCGGCGGCCATCGGCTCCTCGACGATGTAGACCCGCCGCGCCCCGGCCTGGTAGCCGGCCTCCTTGACGGCCCGCTGCTCCACCGCCGTGATGCCGCTGGGCACGCAGATCACCATCCGCGGCTTGGCGAAGTAGCGGCGCCGGTGCACCCGCTGGATGAAGTAGCGCAGCATCTCCTCGGTCGCCTCGAAGTCGGCGATGACGCCGTCCTTGAGGGGCCGGATCGCGGTGATGTTGTCGGGCGTGCGCCCGATCATCCGCTTGGCCTCGTGGCCGATCGCGAGGATCTCACCGGTCGTGTCGTTCAGCGCCACCACGCTGGGCTCGTCGAGCAGGACGCCCTTGCCGCGCACGTACACGAGGGTGTTGGCGGTGCCGAGGTCCACGGCCATGTCGCGGCCGATGAAGCTGTTCGCCATGCGTCGCCCTGTCGCTGGAGCCCCACCGCCGGGGGACGGTGGTGCAGGTGGGGAAGGTGTGACACCAGGCTACGAAGGCGGAGCGCTGCCGCCGGGGACGACACGCGGCCCCGCCGGAGCGAATCGGTGCAGGTCAGAGACCCGGGAACCAGATCCCGATCTCGCGCTCGGCCGACTCCGGGGAGTCCGAGCCGTGCACGAGGTTCTGCTGGTTGGACAGGGAAAGGTCGCCGCGGATCGTGCCCGGGGCGGCCTTGCGGCCGTCGGTGGCGCCATTGAGGGCCCGCACGATCTCGACGGCCTCGTCGCCCTCGAGCACGACCGCGACCAGGGGGCCGCTGGTCACGAAGTCGCGCAGGCCCGGGTAGAAGCCCTTGCCGACGTGCTCGGCGTAGTGCTGGTCGGAGAGCTCGGTGTCGATGGTGCGGTGCTCCATCGCGACGATGCCCAGGCCCTTCGCCTCGTAGCGGGACAGGATCGTTCCGACCAGCCCGCGGCGGACGGCGTCGGGCTTGAGGAGGACGAGGGTGCGCTGACTCATGGTCCGCACCCTACTGAGCGAGCCGGGGGTCCGGGCGAGGGCCCTTGGCCGCTCGGTCGCGGGTCTTTGGACCGGCCGGATCGGGTCCGGAGTCAGGCCAGCGACGTGACCCGGTGCAGCACGTCGCCGGGCACCGCACCGCCCGCGTGCTCGTCGGGCACCGGCGCGGAGGCCACCCGGCGCACCGGGATGTGCCCGCCCCAGACCCCGGCGGCGACGTCCTCCGGCTCGTCACCGGGGCCGCCGGCCCGCGCCTTCATCGACGCCTCGTGGAGGGGTACGGCGAGCACCGCGGTCGCGGCCAGCTCCTTGCGGGTCGAGGGCCGCAGCGTCCCCGAGCGCCCCGGGATCATGTGGTCGACGATCAGCGCGAGCGCGCGGTCGCGCTCGTCGGGGTCGGTCACCAGGCGCCCGGGCCCGATGACCACCGCGGAGCGGTAGTTCATCGAGTGGTGGAACGTCGAGCGTCCGGCGACCAGCCCGTCGAGCTCGGTGACGCTCACGCACACCGTCGCGCCGGCGGCCGCCTGCACCCACCCGGCCGCGACCGAGCCGTGCACGTAGAGCGTGCCGTCGCGGTCCGGCCCGTCGGGGTCCACACCGAACGCGACCGGCAGCACCAGCGGGTGATCGCCGACCGTCACGCCGAGGTGGGCGATCAGGGCGTCCTCGAGCAGCAGGTGCAGGGCGGTGCGGTCGTCGACCGCGCGGTTGCGGCCGCGGCCGACGGTGGTGCGGGAGGTCGGGGACAGGGTGCTGGTCACGGAACTAGGATTCCCGGCAAGTGGCCTGGGCGCACGGGCCAATCCGACACCAATTGGACAGGACACTTCGATGACCACGCTGCCGGTGCGGCTGGACCGCGACGCCCCGGGGCCGCTCGGCGTCCAGCTCTCCGGGCGGATCCGCGAGCTGGTGCTCGCCGGCACGCTGACCCGGGGCGACCGGCTGCCGAGCACCCGGGCGCTGGCCGCCGACCTCGGGGTGAGCCGCGCCGTGACCGAGCAGGCCTACGAGCAGCTGCTCGCCGAGGGCTGGCTCACGGCCCGCCGCGGTTCGGGCACCTACGTCGCGGCCGACGGGCCCGCGCGGCCCGGCGTACCCTCCCCTCGCGCGGTGCGCCCGGCCGAGCACCTGGTGCGGCTCGACGC
>NZ_DASWVI010000066.1:0-3463 GCF_036401255.1 Nocardioides sp.
GAGTTCCGCCGCCGGCTCGCCGCGGCCTACCCGGCGCAGGACCACGGCGTCGTGCTGCCGTTCCGCCGGGTGTTCGTGGTGGCGCGGGTGCCGTCGTGAGGCTCCACCACGTCCAGGTCGCGTGCCCGGTCGGTGGCGAGGACGAGGCGCGACGCTTCTACCGCGACGGTCTCGAGATGACCGAGGTGGCCAAGCCGGCCGGGCTCGCGGGCCGCGGCGGCTGCTGGTTCCGCGCGGGGACCGCCGAGATCCACGTGGGCGTGGAGGAGCCGTTCGTCCCGGCTCGCAAGGCGCACCCGGCGCTGGTCCTCGACGGTGTCGTGGAGCTCGAGTCCGTCGCGGCCCGGCTGGCCGCCCTCGCCTTCGAGGTGGACTGGCGCGAGCGGCACACGTTCGCGGGCTTCGAGCGGTTTCACACCTTCGACGCGCACGGCAACCGGGTCGAGGTCCTGGCCTGATCGCGTCAACCCCGGATGCCGGCGGCGCGTCCCACGGGTAGGACAGGGGAGGGTGCGCGATGAGGACCCGATGGATCGCACTGGCGGCGCTCACGCTGGCGGTCACCGCCTGCGGATCGAGCGGCGAGCAGGACGCGGCGCGCACGCCGGAGCCCGCCACGACGCCGGCGCCGCCCAGCGAGACGACGAGTGTCGCGGATCTGATGCCCGACCTGGTCGGTCTGCTCGCGCCGGAGGCGGGTCGCCGGGTGGGCGACCTCGGCCTCGGGTCGGACTGGCGCACCGCGACCGTGCGCTGCGAGGCCCGGCCCGGCGTCGTGGTCCGGCAAGCACCGGCACCTGGCGCGACGCTCACCGGCGGGTCCCTCGTGCGGCTGTTCGCCGCGCGGCTCGACCTCGACGAGTTCCGGGGGCCCTGTGACGCGGCCGAGCTGGGCCCGGTCACGGGCGCCGACGCGGTCCTGGCTCGGGCGTTCTACCGGTTCGCGGCGGATCCCTCGCTCGGCGCGCCCTTCGTCGACGGCGAGGTGTGGACCGGCATCGAGGACGGGCTCACCGCGACCACGGTGAGCCCGGAACAACGGGCGGACCTCGCCGCCTGGCGGCTGCCCGGGGAGTACGCCGAGCGGGGCGGGCCGTTCTCGGCGCTCGACGTACTTGCGGGCAGTGGCGGCTTCTACGAGGTGCACCGTGGCGTCGTCGGCACCTGCCCCGGAGGCAACGACGCTGCGCCGCCCGAGCTGGCCGGCCTCCGCGCGATCAGCCTGACCGTCCCGGAGGACTCGATCGACTCGTGCCTGCAGTGGTGGGGCGTCACCCTCTTCCTCGACGGCGACCAGATCCGCGGCGTCGCGCTGCGGCTCGGCTCGCCGTAGCCGGCGCCCGGGGTCAGACCGGCGCGGGGAGGGCCGAGGCCGCGACGGCTCGCGGCGTGCCGCCGTCCTCGGGCAGGAACACGACCAGGCAGAGGTTGAAGTCGCGGTAGAGCGACTGGCCGAACCTGCCGTGGACGGTCCTGAACGCGGACTGCCAGCCGACCTCGAGCTCGTCGCGGGGGTAGGAGGTCACGCGCAGCGGCCGCACCGCGACGGCGAGGTGCCCGCCCTCGGCGGCGACCACCCGCAGGTCGTCTTGCCGAGACTCGGCGGCGGAGTCGATCGTGGCGTGCTGGCTGTCGATGTACCTGCGATCGTCCGGCAGCACCCGGGTCGCCCAGCGGTGGAGCTCGCGCACGGTCTCGGTGACGCCCACGCCGCGGAGGGTGCCGGTGGCGACGTACCTCGTGACCGCGCCGACCGCCGTGCGGGCGGCGTCGATCGTGCCCGGGTCGACGGCCTGCATCCGTCCGGGGTCGTCGATCGGCTCGGGCAGGTCGTCGGGGTCGGCCGCGCTCGTCGTGCGCATCAGCCAGGGCGAGGCCGCGGTCGCGCGGGTGAAGACGTCGACCTCGGCCGCATGCTTCTCCTCGAAGACGACGAGGCTCCACATCGGATAGCTCGTGAAGCGCGGCGAGTAGACGCCCGTCGGGGTGTGCGTGAAGGCACGCGGCTCGTCTCGCTCCTTGGCTCGCCGCGCGACGATCGTGTCGTAGACGTCGTGCTCCAGCACCGGCCCGGTGTCGACGGTGCGCCAGGGCCCGATGGCGTACCGCGGGGCCGCGGCGGCACGGATGGCGCGGTTGTTGTGCTCGTCGTACGCCGCCGCCAGGGCCGCCAGGTCGTCGGGCTCCAACGCGACCCGGCTGGCCGGCTCGGCGTCGACGTGCTGCGGGACCCCGCACCCGGTGGCGACCGTGGCCAGCGCCAGCATCGGCACCAGCAGGCCCGCGGCGCGGCTCCGGCCGCCCCGCCGGCGCACCATCAGCGCCACGGCGAGCCCGAGCAGTGCCGCACCGCCCGCGGCGACCGCGACGAGCAGCCAGAACAGCCCGCCCACGTGGACGCCCACCTGGAGCTCCGGGACCGCACCGCCCGTCGGCTGGGCCAGCAGCTGCAACGGCTGTCCGTGCAGGTCCAGTCGCAGCTCCTGCCAGCCCGCGCCCTCGGCACGCTCGGTCCACAGCTCGGCCGAGGAGAGGTCGCCGAGCGGCACCGGGTCGTGGGCCGCGGCGACGCGCCGGCCACCGGTGACACCGCCGAAGCGGAGACCGGTGACCTCCCAGTGGTCGGCCTGGTCGGCCAGGCTCGAGACGTCGACCGGGTTGCCGGCCGCGAGCAGCACGCCGCCGTCGGCACGGGCGCGGACGACCACCGTGAGGTCGTCGTAGGACAGCAGGTCGGGGGCGCTGACGACGAGCTGGCCCGGCTCCGCATCGGGCCGGGTCGCGGGGAGCAGCACGTCGTCGTCGGGGCCGACGACGACGGCTGCCGCGAGCCCGGCGACCAGGGTCAGCGCACCGACCAGTGCCAGCAGGGTGCGAGCGATCCGTCCGAGCATCGTGGGTCCTCTCCCGAGAGATGCTCGCCAGGCTAGGCGCGGGTCGCGGCCTCCGCGACCGGTCATCCACAGGCCTCGCCAAGAAAGTTACCAACGGGTAATATACGCGCATGAGCCAGGTCCTCACCCTGTGGAGCAAGGCGAGCGCGGTCCCGGTCGTGGGCACCCGGGTCTTCTCGGTGCTGTTCGCGCAGAAGGCGCCGTACTTCGCCTCGATCCGCCCCCGCTTCCTCACCATCGAGCCCAACCGCGCCGAGCTGCTCATCCCCAAGCGCCGGCGCGTGCACAACCACCTCGGCACCGTGCACGCGATCGCGCTGTGCAACGGGCTGGAGGCCGCGATGGGGGCGCTCGCGGAGGCCACGATCCCGGCCGACAAGCGCTGGATCCCGAAGGGGATGGAGGTGTCCTACACCGCCAAGGCGACCAGCGACATCGTGTGCGTCGCCGAGACCGACCCCGAGCAGTGGGTCAGCGGAGATCCGGACCTCCCGGTCCGGGTGCGCGGCACCCGCGACGACGGCACGGTCGTCATCGAGGGCGTGATCCGGCTCTGGGTCACCCCGCGG
>NZ_DASWVI010000067.1:0-9641 GCF_036401255.1 Nocardioides sp.
GACGGCGCCGCGCAGTTCAGGTCGATCGCCTCGTCGTCCCCGGGCCGGGGGAGCAGCGCCCGGTCGTGGGCCCGCGCCGGCCCGCCGGGCACCCGCGTGAACGTCCCCGACCCGCGCCGCGCCTCGGCGTACCCCGCCTCACGCAGGGCCGTGTAGGCCCGGGTCACGGTCGTGCGCGAGACGCCGAGTGCCTCGGTCAGCACGCGCTCGCTGGGCAGCCGGGTGTCCAGGGCGATCCGGCCGTCGCCGATCAGCAGCACCAGCGCGTCGGCGAGACCGGCGTAGGCGGGGGAGCGGTCGAACTCGCCGACCAAGGTGGCCACCCGGGAGGCGCTGACGGAGCGAGTCATGCAGGCCACTCTTGCACGATTGGCTATTTCTGAGAAGGCCAATCATCGCCACACTGGTCCGGTGACCCAGATCGCCACCGCCCCGCGCGGCCTCACCGACCTCGGCCCGATCGCCCAGCTGCGGGCCGGCCGGCTGACCCGCCGCCTCTCCCAGCTCTACCTCGGCCTGGTGGCCTACGGCGTCTCCCTGGCGCTGATGGTCCGCGGCGACCTCGGACTGGCGCCCTGGGACGTGCTCCACTCCGGGCTCATCCGCCACGTGCCGCTCACCTTGGGCCAGGCGGTCGTGGTGATGAGCTTCGTGGTGCTGATCGCCTGGATCCCGCTGCGCGAGCTGCCCGGCATCGGCACGATCTCCAACGCGCTGGTGGTCGGCTTCTCCGCGGACGCGACCCTGGCGGTGCTGGACCGGCCCGACGGCCTCGTGCTCCGCATCGCCTTGATGATCGGCGGGGTGCTGCTCTGCGGCCTCGCCAGCGCGCTCTACATCGGCGCCCAGCTCGGCCGTGGGCCGCGCGACGGGCTGATGACCGGCCTGGCCCGGCGTACCGGCCGATCGCTGCGGCTGGTGCGCACCGGGCTGGAACTGGTCGTCGTCGTGATCGGCCTGGTCCTCGGCGGGACGCTCGGCCTCGGCACGGTGCTGTACGCGCTCGCGATCGGCCCGCTCACCCAGCTCTGGCTGCCCGCGTTCACCGTCGAGCTATCGGTCAGGAATCGAGAAGCGATCGTCCTGGCGCCGAACTAGGTTTCCCGACGTGGCCGGCAGGACGCCGGCCCCCACGATCGAAGGAGACCACCATGGCCACGACCACCACCCCCAGCAGCACCGAGAACGACGGTTTCACCGCGGCCGAGCGGGCCGCGATCAAGGCCCGCGCGGACGAGCTGCGGGCGGCGGGCAAGAAGGGCGCCAAGGCGGCCGACGGCCTGCAGCAGGTGCTCGACGCGATCGAGAAGATGAACCCCGAGGACCGGGCCCTCGCCGAGCGCGTCCACGTCGCGGTGTCGGAGAACGCCCCGGACCTGGCGCCGAAGACGTGGTACGGCATGCCCGCCTACACGAACGCCGACGGCAAGATCGTGCTGTTCTTCAAGAACGCCGGCAAGTTCAACGAGCGCTACTGCACGCTCGGGTTCGAGGGCGCCGCCCACCTCGACGACGGCGACCTGTGGCCGACGGTCTACGCGCTGACCGCCTGGACGCCCGAGGTGGCCGACCGGGTCGCCGCGTTGGTGCGCAAGGCGGTCGGCTGAGGGCAGGGGCTCAGCGCCTGGTGGCGATCAACGCCGACGCGTCGGGGGCGACCATCACCTCGACGGCGGTGAAGCGCTCGTCGGTCAACCACTGCTCGCGCAGCGTGTCCACGCGTCCGTAGGCGATCGGCGGCCACATCTCGCACGGCGTGAAGTCGTCGAGCACGACGATGCCGCCGGGCTCGACGAGGTCCGCGATGGAGTCGACACCGACCTCGGTGGGCTCGCCCGAGTCGAGGAACAGCAAGGAGAACGGGCCCTTGTCCAGCAGCGTCGACCAGTCGGCGGAGAGCACCTCGACCTGCGGGTCGTCGACGAAGATCTCGGCCGCGGCGTCGGCGAGCTTCGCGTCGAGCTCGGCGGTGATGATGCGCGCCTCGCCCCGGACGCCGGACCGCAGCCACGCCGTACCGACCCCGCACCCGGTGCCGAACTCCGCCAGCACGCCCTCGCGCGTCGCGGCCAGTGCCGCCAGCAGCCGGCCGGTCTCGTTGCGGCAGAACGACGCGTAGCCGGCCCGCCGGGAGACGTCGAACGCACGGGACACCACGTCGGGCAGGTCGGGTGGGGCGCTCATGGTGGGAGTCTTTCATTGCGGGACGGTTGTCTCGCAATGCGAACACTCTGCGAAATGTCGGGACCGACATCGGCGGCGTGCCCTACGGTGGTCGCACCATGCGGAGCGTCTTCGTACTTATTGAGCGCCGCGGCGAGGCTTCTTAAGAGAGGCCACCTCGCCGCGGAGTTCGGCGTTGCACGGTCTCTCGGTACATCTGAGTCGAAGATGTCTCCGCGCGAGACCCGCCCCCAGCAGCACGGCGTGATCCGCATCCTGATGGTTCTCCCTCGGCTCGTGCGACCCACGAGCGGACCGCGTGTCCCACGCAGGGCCATCTTCGTCTCAGGTGTATCGGGACCGCACGGACACCCACCCACCTGGAACGAACACGAGAGAGAACAGACCGATGTACGACATGTATCCCGACTGGGGTCCCGCCAGCCACCACCCCGACAACCCGCGCAGCTACGAGAACGTCACCGCGGCCGTCCAGGCCTCGCTCGACCTGCGGGACAACGGCGGCGAGCGTCCCGACGACAACTAGCCTCGGACGCATGACCACCACGCACCCCAGCACGTCCGGTTCCCTGCGCCTCGCCGTCATCCCCGGCGACGGCATCGGGCCGGAGGTGACCGCCGAGGCGCTCAAGGTCCTCGAGGTCGCGTCCCCGGCCGGCGTGAAGTTCGAGCAGACGAGGTACGACCTCGGTGCCGAGCGCTATCTCGCGACCGGCGAGGTGCTGCCGGACTCCGTGCTCGCTGAGGTCCGTGAGCACGACGCGATCCTGCTCGGTGCGGTGGGTGGCAAGCCGAACGACCCGAACCTCCCGCCCGGCATCCTCGAGCGCGGGCTGCTGCTGCGGCTGCGCTTCGAGCTCGACCACTACGTGAACCTGCGGCCGTCCCGGATCTTCCCGGGCGTCGCATCGCCGCTCGCGAATCCCGGCGACGTCGACTTCGTGGTGGTCCGCGAGGGCACCGAGGGCCCCTACACGGGCAACGGCGGTGCGCTGCGCGTCGGTACGCCGCACGAGGTCGCCACCGAGGTGTCGGTCAACACCGCGTTCGGTGTCGAGCGCGTCGTGCGCGACGCGTTCGCCCGCGCCCAGCGGCGACGCCGCAAGAAGCTCACGCTGGTCCACAAGACCAACGTGCTCGTGCACGCCGGCTCCGTGTGGTGGCGGATCACCCAGGCGGTGGCGCAGGAGTACCCCGACGTGACCGTCGACTACATGCACATCGACGCGGCGATGATCTTCATGACCACCGACCCCGCCCGCTTCGACGTGATCGTCACCGACAACCTCTTCGGCGACATCATCACCGACCTCGCCGCCGCGATCACCGGCGGCATCGGCCTGGCGGCCTCCGGCAACGTCAACCCCGACCGGACGACGCCGTCGATGTTCGAGCCCGTGCACGGCTCCGCGCCCGACATCGCGGGCCAGCAGAAGGCCGACCCCACCGCCGCGATCCTGTCCGCGTCGCTGCTGCTCGACCACCTCGGGCACCCCGACGCCGCCGCGACCATCGAGTCCGCGGTGATCGCCGATCTCGCCGCGCGCGAGCCGGGCACCGCCCGGCGTACCGCCGAGGTCGGCGACGCGATCGCCGCGCGAGTAGCCGGCTGACGCCCTTCGTCGCACTCCACCGATGGCCGGGCACACGTTGGTGTGCCCGGCCGTCACCATTTCGTTGGAAGGCCTACTAAGTTGTCCCCCATGGAGATCAGCACCACCCCGTCGAGCGCCGCGGTCTCCGACGAGCGCCTCGCGGAGATCCTCGCCAACCCGGGCTTCGGCCAGCACTTCACCGACCACATGCTGACGGTCGAGTGGACGCCCGACGCGGGTTGGCACGGCGCGCGGATCGAGCCCTACGGGCCGCTGACGCTCGACCCCGCGACCGCGGTCCTGCACTACGCGCAGGAGATCTTCGAGGGCATGAAGGCCTATCGCCACGCGGACGGCTCGATCTGGTCGTTCCGGCCCGAGGAGAACGCCGCGCGGATGGTGCGCTCGAGCCACCGGCTGGCACTGCCGGCGCTCGAGGTCGACGACTTCGTGCAGGCCGTGGACGCACTCGTCGCGGCCGACCAGCGCTGGGTGCCCGACAGCACCGAGCCCGGGGCGGGGGAGAAGAGTCTGTACCTGCGGCCGTTCATGTTCGCCTCCGAGGCCTTCCTCGGCGTGCGTCCGGCCCAGCACGTGACGTTCATGGTGATCGCGAGCCCGGCCGGCGCCTATTTCAAGGGCGGGGTCAAGCCGGTCACGCTGTGGCTCACCGAGGAGTACACGCGTGCCGGCCGCGGCGGCATGGGCGCGGCCAAGACCGGCGGCAACTACGCCAGCTCGCTGGTCGCCCAGCAGGAGGCGAGCGCCAACGGCTGCGACCAGGTCGTGTTCCTCGACGCCCAGGAGGGCACGTACGTCGAGGAGCTCGGCGGCATGAACATGTACTTCGTCCACGACGACGGCACCATCGTCACCCCCGAGACCGGAACGATCCTCGAGGGCATCACCCGCTCGAGCATCATCGAGCTGGCCGGCAAGCTCGGCCACCAGGTCGAGGAGCGCAAGTTCTCGATCGACGAGTGGCGCGACGGCGTGACCAGCGGCCGGATCACCGAGATCTTCGCCTGCGGCACCGCCGCGGTGGTCACGCCGGTCGGCGAGCTGAAGTGGGACGGCGGGTCGGTGCCCGCCCCGGCGAGCACCGGCCTCACGATGCGGATCCGCCAGGCGCTCGTCGACATCCAGTACGGCCGCGCCGAGGACACGTTCGGCTGGATGCACCGCATCGTGTGAGCGGGCGGCGCCTCGGTGTGTGCGCATCAGGATAGGTGAGGCTAACCTAACCTGGTGACCTCGTCCTCGCGCGCCGCGACGGCCCTGCTGCTGGTCGGCGGCGTGCTGGTCGTGGGCCTGGCCAGCCTGATGTGGGGTGCCCGGGACATCGCACCCGGCGAGGTCTGGGCCGCGCTCGTCCATCCCGTCTCCGGCGACACCGACCACCACGTCGTGCGCGACCTGCGGGTGCCGCGCACGCTCGTCGGGCTGATCGGAGGGGCCGCGCTGGGGGCCGCGGGCGCGCTGATGCAGGGGGTGACCCGCAACCCGATCGCCGACCCGGGCCTGCTCGGCATCAACGCCGGCGCCTCGCTGGCGGTGCTGCTCGCGATCGCCGGCCTAGGCGTCACGTCGGTGTCCGGCTACGTGTGGTTCGCCTTCGCCGGCGCGGCGATCGCCGCGCTCGTCGTGTACGGCGCCGCCTCGCTCGGCTGGGAGGGCGTGACGCCGGTCAAGCTGGCCCTGGTCGGGGCGGCCTTCACCGCCACCGCGACCTCGATCATCACCGTGGTGCTGCTGACGGACCGGCAGACGCTCGAGGACTACCGGTTCTGGCAGGTCGGCTCGCTGGCCAACCGGCCCCTGACGGTGCTCACGGGCGTGGTGCCGTTCGTGGTCGTCGGCCTGCTGCTCGCGCTGGCCTCCGGGCGGGTGCTCAACGCGCTCGCGCTCGGAGACGACGTCGCCCGCGGGCTGGGCCAAGACGTCACCCGCGGGCGACTCCTCATCGTCGCCGGGGTCGTCCTGCTGTGCGGGTCCGCGGTCTCGATGGTCGGCCCGATCGCGTTCGTCGGCCTCGCCGTGCCCCACCTCGCCCGCGCGCTCGTCGGGCCCGACTACCGCTGGATCGTGGCCCTGTCGATGCTGCTCGGTCCGGTGCTGCTCCTGGCCGCCGACATCGCCGGCCGTCTGGTCGCGCGCCCGGGCGAGCTCGAGGCGGGACTCGTGGTGGCCGTCATCGGCGCCCCGGTGCTGATCGCGATCGTGCGCCGGTCGCGGGGGATCGCGGCGTGAGTGCGGCCGGTCTCGCCGTGGGGGCGCCCGTGGAGAGCGCTGCGGAGGGACTGCGTCGTTCGCGGCGACAGCGGCGCGCGCGGCGTACGGCGGTGCTCGCGCTCCTTGCCGGGCTCGTCGTCGTGCTGGCGGGGAGCGCGCTGATGCTCGGGGAGTTCCGGCTCTCCCTCGGTCGGGTCCTCGGCGCCCTGGCCGGCGCGGACGATCCGTCGGCGCACTTCATCGTCGTCGAGCTGCGACTGCCCCGGCTGCTGCTCGGGATGCTCGTCGGCGTGGCCTTCGGGCTGGCCGGCGCACTGTTCCAGTCGGTGCTGCGCAACCCGCTGGCGAGCCCCGACATCCTCGGCATCTCCCAGGGAGCCAGCGCCGGGGCGGTCGCCGCGCTGCTGTTGGGGGGCCTGAGCGGCGCCGCGGTCTCGGGTGCCGCGCTCGCCGGCGGCGCGGTGGTGGGGCTGCTGCTGTACGCCGTGGCCTGGCGCGGGGGCATGGCCGGCCACCGCGTCGTGCTCGCCGGCATCGGCGTCGCCTACGTCTGCACGTCGGTCGTGGGCTACCTGCTCACCCGCAGCGAGGTCCAGCAGGCCCAGGTCGCGCTGCTGTGGATGACCGGCAGCCTGGCCCAGGCCGACTGGTCGGCGGTGCGGCTGCTGGGCCTGGCCCTGGTGGCGCTCGTGCCGGTGGCCGCGTTGCTCGCGCGGGGCCTCGGCCTGCTGCTGCTCGGGGACGACCTGGCGGCCGGCCTCGGCCTGCGTCCCGAGCTCGTGCGGGCCGGCGTGATCGCGACCGGCATCGCCCTCGCCTGCGCCGCGACCGCCGCTGCGGGCCCGGTCGCGTTCGTCGCGTTCGTCGCCGCCCCCATCGCCCGCCGGCTGCTGGGCGACGGCTCGTCGGCCCTGGCCGAGTCCGCACTCGTCGGCGTCGTGATGGTGGTCGGCGCGGACGTCGTCGCCCAGCACCTGCTGCCGGCCGACATGTCCGTCCCGGTTGGGGTGGTCACCGGGGCCGTGGGCGGGCCCTACCTGATCTGGCTGATGGCCACCGGAGGGAGAAGGACGACATGACGGACGATCTGAGGGCGGGTGCCACCTCGCTCGTCGCGCGCGGCGTCCACCTCGCCTACGACCAGCGCCGGGTCGTGCACGGCGTCGACCTCGACGTGCCCAGCGGCCGCGTCAGCGTGATCGTCGGCGCCAACGGCTGCGGCAAGTCGACGCTGCTGCGCGGCCTCGGTCGCATCCTGCGACCGGTCGAGGGCACCGTCCAGCTCGATGGCCGTGACCTCCACGGCATGCGACCGCGCGACGTCGCCGCGGTGCTCGGGCTGCTGCCGCAGCAGCCGGTCGCGCCCGAGGGCATCACCGTCGCCGACCTCGTCGGCCGCGGCCGGCACCCCCACCAGGGCGCGTTCCGGCGGTGGAGCGCCGCTGACGCCGACGCGGTCGCCCGCGCGCTGGCGCAGACCGACACCGAGGACCTCGCGACCCGGCGGGTCGAGGAGCTCTCCGGGGGCCAGCGGCAGCGGGTCTGGGTTGCGATGATGCTCGCCCAGGACCCGCGGATCCTGCTGCTCGACGAGCCGACGACGTACCTCGACATCGCCCACCAGGTCGACCTGCTCGACCTCCTCGCCGAGCTCAACGAGCAGCGAGGGACCACGGTGGTCATGGTGCTGCACGACCTCAACCTCGCGGCCCGCTACGCGCACCACCTCGTGGTGATGGCCGCCGGCCGGGTGCTCCGCGAGGGCGCACCGGCCGCGGTGCTCGACGCGGACTGCGTGCGGGACGCGTTCGGCCTGGAGGCGCACGTGATCGAGGACCCGGTGACCGGCCGCCCGCTCGTCGTGTCCGTGGGACGGGCCCGGGTGCAGCCTCCGCTTGCGATCTAGTAAGGTTAGCCTTACCTAATCAACGACCGCATCGGTCCCGCACACCAGAGGAGTGGACGTGGCGTCCCTTCCCCGTCTCTTCCGATCCACCCGGCCCCGTGTCTCGCGGCTCGCGTTGCCGGTGGCCACCGCCCTGCTCGTCCTCCCGCTGGCCGCGTGCGGCTCCGACGGGGGAGGCGAGGCAGCGGCCGCCGACGAGCCGGCCGAGGCGACCTTCGAGCCGGTCACCATCCAGCACGCCTTCGGCAGCACCGAGATCACCGAGAAGCCCGAGCGGGTGGCGACCTGGGGCTGGGGAAGCCCCGACGCCGTGCTCGCCCTCGGCGTCGTGCCGGTCGCGATGGAGGGCCTGACCTACGGCGCCGACGACGAAGGCTTCATGCCCTGGCAGACGGAGGCCTTCGAGGAGCTGGGCGACCAGCCCGCCGTGCTGACGCCGGGCGAGGCGCCGCCGTTCGAGGAGATCGCCGCCGCGGCGCCCGACCTCATCTTGGCCACCTACTCCGGCATCACCGAGGCCGACTACGAGAAGCTCACCCAGATCGCCCCGACCGTGGCCTACCCCGACCAGCCCTGGGCGACCCCGTGGCGTGACGTCATCACGACGACCGGTGAGGCGCTCGGCCGGTCCGACGACGCCGAGCAGGTGCTCGCCGACATCGACGCCGAGGTGGCGCAGGCCGCCGAGGCGCACCCGGAGTTCGAGGGCAAGACGATCGCCGCCGTCGCGATCGACCCGAGCGCGTTCTACGTCTACCGCGGCGCCGACCCGCGCGTGCAGTTCCTCGAGGACCTCGGCTTCACCCTGGCGCCCAGCGTGGACGAGCTCGACACCGAGGAGAGCACGTTCTTCTACACGCTCAGCACCGAGAACGTCGACAAGCTGACCTCGGACGTCCTGGTCTCCTACGCGGCCGACGAGAAGCGCGCCCAGGAGATCGCCGAGGACCCGACGTACCGCACCATGGACCAGTTCGCCGAGGACCGGGTGGCCGGCGTGGTCGGCGAGGCGATCGTCTCCTCGGTCTCCCCGCCCACCGCGCTCTCCTTGACCTACAGCCTCGACACGTTCGTCGACGCCCTGGCGGCAGCCGTCCCGGCCTCCTGATCGAGCCCGCGCCGCAGCGACCCTCCGCCCGAGCCTCTCGGGCGGAGGGTCGCGGCACTTGTAACCTCGTGTGGTGACCACCTCGCCGCGCGACGACGCCGTGGCCACCGTCGGCGGCTACACGCTGCTCACCCGGCTCGGCGAGGGCGGGATGGGCGTCGTGCACCTGGCCCGGCGGGGGCCGGCCGGCCAGCGCGTCGCGCTCAAGGTGCTGCGCCCGCACATCGTCGGTGACGAGGAGGCACGCCAGCGGCTGGCCCGCGAGGTCGGCTCGCTGACCCGGGTCCGCAGCCAGTGGGTCGCCGAGATCGTCGACGCCGACCCGTGGGCCGAGGTGCCGTACGTCGCGACCCGCTACGTGCCAGGCCTCTCGCTGCACGACCTGGTGGTCGACGAGGGCGCCGTCACCGACGCCGACCTGTACTGGCTGGCCTCGTGCCTGGCCGAGGGGATCGCTTCGGTGCACGCGGTCGGCGTCCTGCACCGCGACGTGAAGCCGTCGAACGTGCTGATGGAGGGGCGCACCCCGATCCTCATCGACTTCGGGCTGGCCCGCGTCGCCGACGACCCGCGGCTGACCCACACCGGGTGGCTGCTGGGCACGCCGGGCTACCTG
>NZ_DASWVI010000068.1:0-27193 GCF_036401255.1 Nocardioides sp.
CCGCCGGCCGCCCACGACGAGGCACGAGGGAGCTAATGCGTGTAGTCGTAGACGCACTGGTCGAACGGGTCGTCGTCGCGCAGCAGGTTGTCGATGTAGCCGTCGAGCGTGCACTGGACGATCGCCTGGGCGTGGGTGAGCAGGTCGTCGACCGGCGGGATCGAGGTCGAGGGGAGCGGCGGCAGGCTCGGGGCCGGCAGGCCGCCACCGCCGCCACCGCCGCCCGTGGGCAGGCCGGGGTCGGCCGGCTGGGTCGGCGCCGGCGACGGCTCCTGGCTCGGCTGCTCGCTGGGCTGCTCGGGGTCGGTGGTCTGGGTGGCGTGCGGCTGGCCATGGTGCTTCTTCGGGCCCTTGCCGCTGCTGTGGGACTGCGCCGGGGCGGGCACGAGGTAGCCGGCCGACGTGGTGCCGTTGGGCACCGAGGTGAACTCGCCGTCGAGGTAGGCGTTCATGATCGACAGCACCAGGTCGACGTAGGCGGTGCTGTGGTTGTAGCGGTAGACGGCCGCCCGCTGGCCGGACGGCGTCGACAGGTCGTCGGGGCCGGAGCACAGGTAGACCGCGGTGGCGAGCGCCGCGTCGTCGATGTCCTGCGGGTTGCGCTCGCCGTCGCCGTCGGCGTCGACCCCGACGACCGACCAGGTCGAGGGGATGAACTGCATCGGACCGATGGCCCGGTCGAAGCGAGCGTCGGCGTCGTACTGCCCGGCGTCGGTGTCGGCGATGCGGGTGGTGCCGTGGGTGCCGTCCAGCGCGACGCCGAAGATGCCCGGCTTGGCCACGCCCTGGGGGCTCAACGTGTTCCCGTTGGTGCGGCCGTGGTCGGACTCGACCCGGCCGATCGCCGCGATCAGCTGCCAGGACAGGTGGCAGCTCTTGTCGGCGGCGTTGATGACGGTCTCGGCGCGCTGGTAGGCGGCCAGTGCGGCGGACGGGATGCCGGAGGTCGAGGCGGTCGAGACGATCCGGTCGCCGTTGCCGGGCACGCCGGGAGCCACGCCGCCGGCGGTGGAGACGCTCGCGGGGGCCTTGATCGCGTCGGTCGGCACGTGCGAGCCGTCGGGCAGCGAGGCGTCCGGCTGGGTCTCGGCGCTCGCGGTGGCCGTCCCCGCGCCGACGCCCGCGATGCTGGCCGTCCAGGCGGCGGACAGCAGCGCCAGCGGGACCAGCGCCATCGCCTTGTGGGCGCGGCCGAAGCGCGCGGTGGACCGAGAAGTCGGCCTGGTCGTCGACATGTGGCTCTCTCCCTGTTCCCTCGTCCGGTGCTCCCTCAAGCCCGGGTGGAACGACCAACGAGTGGTGTCACACACAGTTACGGTACGTCGCCGACCCCGCGGCGTGTCCAGTCCCGTGCTCGTCCCCCGACAGGACGTTCCTTCCCGCGGAGCATGACGCTGAAACACGTTCTCGGGGTCCGGGGCGGACCTGGCGCCCGCCCGGTTGGCGCCCTCAGGGACAATGACCCGGTGACCGTCGGCGCCGCCCTGCCCACCGCTGCCTCCGAGGCGCTGTTCGAGCGCGCCCGGGCGGTCACCCCCGGCGGCGTCAACTCGCCGGTCCGCGCGTTCAACGCGGTCGGCGGCACCCCCCGGTTCATCCGCTCCGCGAGCGGCGCCTGGCTCACCGACGCCGACGGCAACGAGTACGTCGACCTGATCTGCTCGTGGGGTCCGATGCTGCTCGGCCACGCCCACCCCGAGGTGCAGGCCGCGGTCGCCGCCGCGGTCGCGCGCGGCACGTCGTACGGCGCCCCCACCGAGCCGGAGGTCGAGCTGGCCGAGGAGATCGTGGCGCGGACCCCGGTCGACCGGGTGCGGTTCGTCTCCTCGGGCACCGAGGCCACGATGTCGGCGATCCGGCTGGCCCGGGGGTTCACCGGCCGCGACGTCGTGGTCAAGTTCGCCGGCTGCTACCACGGCCACGTCGACTCGCTGCTCGCCTCGGCCGGCTCCGGGCTCGCGACGTTCGCGGTGCCGGGCACCCCCGGCGTGCCCGAGTCGTCGACCGCCCTCACGCTGGTGCTGCCCTACAACGACCGCGCCGCAGTCGAGAAGGCGTTCGCCGAGCACGGCGACCGGATCGCCTGCCTGATCACGGAGGCCGCGCCCGGCAACATGGGCGTGGTCCCGCCCGAGCCGTCGTTCAACGCCTTCCTGGCGCAGACCTGCGCCCGTCACGGCGCGCTGTTCGTCAGCGACGAGGTGATGACCGGGTTCCGGGCCTCCCGGCAGGGCCACTGGGGCCTCGACGGCGCCACCGAGGGCTGGCGGCCCGACCTGATGACGTTCGGCAAGGTGATGGGCGGCGGGTTCCCCGCCGCGGCCTTCGGCGGCCGCGCCGACGTGATGTCCCGGCTCGCGCCCGAGGGGCCCGTCTACCAGGCGGGCACGCTCTCGGGGAACCCGATCGCCACCACCGCCGGCCTCACGACCCTGCGGCTGGCCACCGACGAGGTCTACGCCCACATCGGTGCCGCCGCCGACACCATCAAGGCCGCGGTCTCCGACGCGCTGAGCCGCGCCGGCGTCGCCCACGCCGTCCAGGCCGCGGGCACGATGTTCTCGGTCTTCCTCACCGAGGGCCCCATCCGCTCCTTCGACGACGCGTCGCGCACCGACGGCGCGGCGTACGCCGCCTTCTTCCACGCGATGCTCGACCAGGGGGTCTACCTCCCCCCGTCGGCCTACGAGGCGTGGTTCCTCTCCTCCGCCCACGACGACCGCGCGGTGCAGACCGTGCTCGATGCCCTGCCGGCCGCCGCCCGCGCCGCGGCCGCCGCCCAGCAGTAGGAGCCCCTTCACGTGAGCCAGACCCCCGACACCATCGTCCACCTGCTGCGCCACGGCGAGGTGTACAACCCCGACGGCATCCTCTACGGACGCCGGGACGGGTTCCACCTCTCCGACCTCGGCGTGCGGATGGCCGAGCGGGTCGCCGAGTCGATCAAGGACCGCGACATCGTCCACCTGCGCTCCTCGCCGCTCGAGCGCGCGCAGGAGACGGGGCGGCCCCTGGCGCAGGCCCGGGGCCTCGAGATCGTCACCGACGAGCGCGTCATCGAGTCGACGAACAGGTTCGAGGGTAAGCGGTTCGCCGGGGGCCAGAACGCCTTGCGCGACCCGCGCTCCTGGCTGCTGCTGTGGAACCCGCTCCGGCCGTCGTGGGGCGAGCCGTACAAGCAGGTGGTCGCCCGGATGATGGCGGCCGTCGACGACGCCCGCGAGGCCGCGCGCGGCCACGAGGCCGTCGTCGTCTCCCACCAGCTGCCGATCTGGATCACCCGGCTCGCCGCGGAGAGGCGGTCGTTCCTCCACGACCCGCGGCGGCGGCAGTGCACGCTGTGCTCGCTGACCTCCTTCCACTTCGTCGGCGACCGGTTGACCCAGGTGAGCTACTCCGAGCCCGCGGGCGACCTGATCCCCGTGCAGGACAAGAAGGCGCCGTTCTCGGCCGGTGGTGCGCCCGAGCAGCGCAGGCCCTGATGTCGCGACTCGGTGGTTCGAGGCTCCGGCGCGGGCTGGGTGCGGCCGTCGTCGGCCTGCTGCTCCTCACCGGGTGCTCGTCGCTGCAGAGCACCGGTGACAAGGGCTACATCAGCGGCGAGGGGACCGTGCGGATCCTCGACCCCTCCGATCGGGGCGACGCCGTCGACCTCAGCGGTACCTCGCTCACCGGCGACCCGATCGACGTCGCCGACTCCCGCGGCCGGGTGGTCGTCGTCAACACCTGGTGGTCCGGGTGCGGGCCGTGTCGCAGCGAGATGCCGATGCTGACGCAGGCGGCCGACGAGCTCACCGGGAGCGCCGACTTCCTCGGCATCAACATCCGCGACTCCAGCGCCAGCCAGGGACAGGCGTTCATGCGCCGCGTCGGTGCCGACTACCCCTCGATCTACGACCCGACCGGCAAGGCGGTGCTGGCGTTCGCCGGCAAGGCCACGCTCTCGGCGATCCCGACCACGATCGTCCTCGACGCCGAGGGCCGCGTCGCGGCGGTCATCACCGGGGAGATCCCCTCCCGGCAGACGCTCGTCGACGTCGTCGAGCAGGTGGCGGGCGAGAGCGCGGGGGAGGCCGCGGATGGGTGAGTGGTTCCAGGAGACCGCGTTCTCCGGGTCTCTCGTGCTCGCCGTCCCGGTGGCCCTGATCGCCGGGCTGGTGTCGTTCTTCTCGCCGTGCGTGATCCCGCTGCTCCCCGGCTACCTCTCCTACGCGACCGGGCTCTCCGGCGCCGACCTCGCCACCGGCCAGGCCGGCACCCGCCGCGGCCGGATGCTGCTCGGCTCGGTCCTGTTCGTGCTCGGGTTCTCGGTCGTCTTCGTCATCCTCGGCACGCTCTCCGGGGCGCTCGGGTCGTGGCTGATCAGCTGGCGTGACCAGCTGACGTTCGCGCTGGGACTGCTGACGATCGTGCTCGGGCTGGCGTTCGCCGGGTGGCTGCCGTTCTTCCAGCGCGACTGGCGGGTGCACTCGGTCCCCGCCGTGGGATTGGCGGCCGCGCCGCTGCTCGGGTTCCTCTTCGGCCTCGGGTGGACGCCCTGCATCGGCCCGACGCTGAGCGCGATCACGACGCTGTCGTTCAGCGAGTCGACCGCCGGTCGCGGCGCGCTGCTGTCCGCGGTCTACGCCCTCGGCCTCGGGCTGCCGTTCGTGCTGGCCGGACTGGCCTACGAGAAGGCACTCGCCACCGTGGGGTGGGTACGCCGCCACCAGGCCTGGGTGATGCGCGCCGGCGGACTGATGCTGGTCGCCGTCGGCGTACTGCTCGTGACCGGCTGGTGGGACCAGGCCGTCACCTGGCTCCAGCTGCACCTCGTGAACTCCTCGGAGACCCCGGTATGAGTGCTCCGACCGACACGGCCCTGAGCACCCGGCCGCCCGAGGACGACCGGCGTCCCGGCGAGCTCACCTTCCGCGAGCTGCTGCGCTGGGTGTGGCGCCAGCTCACCTCGATGCGCACCGCGCTGATCCTGCTGCTGCTCCTGGCGCTGGCCGCCGTCCCCGGCTCGATCATCCCGCAGGAGGGCGTCGACTCCCTCAAGACGTCGAGGTGGCGCACCGACCATCCCAAGCTCACCCCGATCTACGAGCGGCTCGGGCTGTTCTCGGTCTACGACTCGCCGTGGTTCTCCGCGATCTACCTGCTGCTGATGATCTCGCTGGTCGGCTGCATCATCCCGCGCGCGTTGAAGTACTGGCGGGGGATGTGGGCCGAGCCGCCGGCCGCGCCGCGCAACCTGACCCGGCTGCCCGACCATGCGGCGTACCACACCGCCGCCTCTGCGGACGCGGTCCTCGAGCGCGCGCGGACGGCCCTGGGGCGGCGCCGCTACCGCCTCTCGGCGGCCGGTGACGCGGTCGCGGCCGAGCGCGGCTACCTGCGCGAGGCCGGCAACCTGCTCTTCCACCTCTCGGTGGTCGTCGTGCTGGTCGGCTTCGCGCTCGGTGGGCTGTTCGGCTACAAGGGCGGCGTGGTGCTGCTCGTCGGCAAGGACTACGGGTTCTCCAACAACCTCACGCAGTACGACGACTTCGACCCCGGCAGCCTGTTCCGCGACAGCGACATGGAGCCGTTCTCGTTCTCCATCGACGACTTCAGCGTGGACTGGCTGACGACCGGCCCCCGCGCCGGCATGGCCCGCGGCTTCGAGTCGCACCTGACCTACCGGGAGTCGCCGGGCAGCGCGGAGAAGACCTACGACCTCAAGGTCAACCACCCGCTGAGCATCGGCGACACCGACGTGTTCTTGATCGGCCACGGCTACGCGCCCGTGATCACGATCCGCGACGGCCAGGGCGAGAAGGTCTACAGCGGGCCGACGATCTTCCTGCCCACCGACCAGACCTTCCAGTCCATCGGCGTCGTGAAGGCGCCCGACGCCCGGCCGGAGCAGATCGGGCTCGAGGGCGCGTTCTACCCGACCGTCGCGTTCTCCAAGCAGACCGGCAGCTACTTCTCGCTGTTCGGCAAGCCGCTCGACCCGTTGGTGTCGATGCTCGTCTACACCGGCGACCTCGGCATGGACGAGGGACAGGCGCAGTCGGTCTACAGCCTGGACAAGTCCCGGGCCACGATGCTCAAGAAGGCCAACGGCGCGCCGTACCGCATCGACCTGCGCCCCGGCGAGCAGGTCACGCTGCCCGACGGCCTCGGCACGGTCAGCTTCGACGGGCTCGAGCGCTGGAACAAGATCCAGATCAGCCAGACGCCCGGGAAGTGGATCGCGCTCGCCGGGGTCGTGCTGGCCCTGGTCGGCCTGCTCGGGTCGTTGTTCATCCGTCCACGACGCGTCTGGGTTCGCGCCCGTCGCGACGGGGAGGGCACACTGGTCGAGGTCGCTGCGCTCGACCGGTCCGGTGGCGGCGACGTCGAGACCGTCGTGGCCGATCTCGTGCAGGCCCTGCAGCAAGATCCGGAGGAGAAGCGTTGACCGACGTGCAGTGGGAGAGCCTGAGCAACTGGGCCGTGGCGGCCAGTGGGACCGTCTACTTCCTGGCCCTGCTGGTGCACCTGGCCGAGTGGGCCTCGCTCCGCAAGGTCCCCGTCCCCGCGGCGGCCGCGTCGGTCGCCTCGGTCGACATCCCCGGGGGCGTCGCCGTCGCGACCGGGCCGGAGGGCGAGGACGACGCGCAGGTCCGGCGTACGGAGTTCCTCGGCCGACTGGGCTACCTGCTCACCGGCCTGGCGGTGCTCGTGCAGCTGGTGGCGCTCGTCGGCCGCGGCATGGCCGCCGACCCCGACCGGGTGCCGTGGGGCAACATGTACGAGTTCACGCTGACCGGCACCTTCGTCGTCGCCGCGCTGTACGTCGTCCTCTACCACCGGTTCCGGCTGGCCTGGATGGCCCCGATCGTGCTCGCGTTCGTGCTCAGCGTGCTGATGGTCGCCGTGATCTGGCTCTACGCCCCGGTCGCGCCGCTCACCGAGGCGCTCTCGTCGTACTGGCTGGTGATCCACGTGGTCTCGGCCGTGATCGCCACGGGCGCGTTCACCCTCGGCGGGATCAGCTCGGCGCTCTACCTGGTCAAGGCCCGGGCGCGCGAGCGCGAGTCCGGCTACGTCGCCCGGCTGCCGAAGCCGGAGGTGCTCGACCGGGTCTCCTACCGCCTGCACGCGTTCGGCTTCCCGGTGTGGACGTTCGCGGTGCTGATCACCGGGCCGATCTGGGCGCACCAGGCCTGGTCGTCGTACTGGAACTGGGACCCCAAGGAGGTGTGGGCCTTCATCACCTGGGTCGTCTACGCGGCGTACCTCCACGCCCGCACCACCGCCGGCTGGAAGGGCCGCAACGCCGCGATCCTGGCCCTGGTCGGTGTCGCCACGCTGTGGTTCAACTTCATCGGGATCAACTACTTCTCCTCGACCAGCCAGCACTCCTACGCCGGCGGCGCCCCGGCGCTCGTCACGGCCACGAGCGGTGTGCCTGGCCGCTGATCGGCCTCGACACGCCGGTCGCGAGCTCGTTCCTCGCTCGCGCGGCTGGTCGACCTGGCTCCTGAGCCCCGGTCCTCGCAGGCTCGGACTGGATCGAGGCTCATTCCGGGTCCTCGGGGTGTTTGCGGCGCCGGTCGAGGTCGCGCAGGAACTCGGGGTCGTCGTCGGGGCCCATGACCCGCGGGGGCGGCTGCGGGCGTCGCGGCGGCTGCGGTGCGAGGCCGCGCCGCTGGAGCAGCCGGACCGTGAGGTAGACCGCGACCCCGAACAGGATCACCACGAGCAGCAGCTTCAGCACCCCTCCAGGGTAGGCGGTGGCTGGTCACGCCTACCCTGGAGGCGTGAAGGAGTTCTGGGTCTACACCCTCTTGCGTCTCGCGCTCTTCCTGGGCTCGCTGGGCATCGTGGTCGGTGTCTGGTTCCTGATCGACGACTCCGTGCCGCTGCTCTGGGCCATCGTGATCGCGTTCGTGCTCAGCGGCGTCGGCTCCTACTTCCTGCTCAACGGACCGCGGGACGCGTTCGCGCGCCGGGTCGAGAGGCGCGCGGAGCGGATGAGCGCGAAGATCGAGGAGCTGCGCACCAAGGAGGACGCGGACTGACCCTCGGGGCGCGCGCCGCTCAGTCCTTGCGGCGCTCCAGGCGCCGCTCGATGCGGCTGCGCGGCTGGCCGAGGATCTTGGCCAGTAGCGGCACCCGGAAGCGGTACGCGACGATGCCCGCCACGACGAGCAGCAGGATGATCCACAGCATGTCGCCAGCGTACGCCGGCGCCGGTCACCCGGCGGCGACGAGCGCCGCGGCGACCAGCGCCGCCCACAGCAGCTCGGCGAGGCCGGTCCGCTGGAGCACCGGGATCAGGCCCGGCCCGGTCGCGCCGCCCGCGACGGTCCGCGCCGCCGGGACGCCGAGCAGCAGGAAGCCCAGGCCGACGAGCACCCACCAGGTCGTCGCCGCGGCGACCGCGACGACGGCGACCGCCGCGAGCACCACGAGCAGCACGTAGAGCGTGCGGGTCCGCCCGTCGCCGAGCACGACCGCCAGGGTCCGCTTGCCGGCCACCGTGTCGGTGGGGATGTCGCGCAGGTTGTTGGCGACAAGGATCGCGCACGCGAGCGCGCCGACCCCGACCGCGGCGTACAGGCCGGCCCACTCCCAGCTCTCGGTCTGCACGTAGGTCGTCCCCACCACGGCGACCAGCCCGAAGAACACGAACACCATCACCTCGCCCAGGCCGAGGTAGCCGTACGGCTTCGAGCCGCCGGTGTAGAACCACGCCGCGAGCACCGACACGAGGCCGACGGCGACCAGCCACCACGCGGTGGTGGCGGCGAGCACCAGTCCGGCGACCCCGGCGACGCCGAACGCCAGGAACGCGGCCCGCTTCACCGCGGCCGGGGTGGCCGCGCCCGACCCGACCAGCCGCATCGGGCCGACCCGGTCGGCGTCCGTGCCGCGGATGCCGTCGGAGTAGTCGTTGGCGTAGTTGACCGCCACCTGCAGCGCGAGGGCCACCACGAGGGCGAGCAGCGCCTTCCACCACACGAACCCGTCGGCGTACGCCGCGACGCCGGTGCCGGCGAGCACGGGGGAGACGGCCGCGGGCAGGGTGCGGGGCCGCGCGCCGGCGAGCCACTGGTCGGGAGTTGCCACGACCGGAGATTCAAGCATCAACCGGACCGTCTAGCCTCAGCCAGGTGGGCCAGGTGGACGAAGTGGTCGGTGAGCTGGCCGGGTGGCTGGCGGCCGACGACCCGGCGCCGTGGGTCGTGGAGACGTCGGGCTCGACCGGGGCGCCCAAGCGGGTGCTGCTCTCCCGGGCCGCCGTGCTCGCCTCGGTGCGCGCCTCCGCCCGCCGCCTGGGCGCCACCGGGCCCTGGCTGCTCGCGCTGCCCGCGGCGTACGTCGCCGGCCTCCAGGTCGTGTGCCGATCGCTCGTGGCCGGCCACGAGCCCGTGCTGCTGGACCGGCACGACTCGTTCGCCGCGGCCGCGGCGGCGATGGGCGCGGGCGACCGGTTCGTGTCGCTGGTCCCCACCCAGCTGCACCGGCTGCTCGATACCGACGCGGCGAGCCTGCGCACCTTCCACACCGTGCTGCTCGGCGGCGGCCCGATCGACCCCGGGTTGCGCCGCCGCGCCGACGCCGCCGGCGTGCACGTGGTGGCGACGTACGGCTCCGCGGAGACTGCCGGCGGCTGTGTCTACGACGGCTACGCGCTGGACGGCGTCGCGGTGGCGCTCGAGGCCGACGGCCGGGTGCGGATCGCGGGCCCGACGCTGTTCGAGGGGTACGCCGGTGACCCGGACCTGACCGCCGGCGTGCTGGTCGACGGCTGGTTCCGCACCGCGGACGCCGGCCGCTTCGACGACGACGGCCGGCTGCACGTGCTCGGCCGGATCGACGACGTGGTGGTCAGCGGCGGCGTGAACGTCCCGGCCCCGGCGGTCGCCGCCCGCCTGCGCGAGCACCCGGACGTGGCCGCGGCCGAGGTGCTCGGCGTGCCGGACGAGGAGTGGGGCACCCGGCTGGTCGCGTTCGTGGTCGGACCGCTCTCGCTCCAGGCTGCCCGCGACTGGGTCGCCGAGGCCCACCCGCGCTCGTGGGCGCCGCGGCAGCTGGTCGCGCTGGACGCGATCCCGCTGCTCGGCAACGGCAAGCCCGACCGGCTGGCCCTGCGGACCCGTGCCCTCGAGGAGCCCTGATGATCGTCTGGTCGGTCCCGATGCGGACCCGGTTCCGCGGCATCACCGTCCGCGAGGGCACGCTGATCCGCGGCGAGTCGGCGTGGGGCGAGTGGAGCCCGTTCCTGGAGTACGACGCCGCGGTCGCCGAGCCGTGGCTGCGCTGCGCCGAGGAGGCCGCGGCCGGCGACTGGCCAGCGCCGGTGCGCGACCGCGTGCCGGTCAACGTCACCGTCCCCGCGGTGGGCCCCGAACGGGCGCACGGGATCGTCCGCGCCGGCGGCTGCCGCACCGCGAAGGTCAAGGTCGCCGAGCCGGGCCAGGCCCTCGCCGACGACCAGGCGCGGCTCGAGGCGGTGCGCGACGCGCTGGGCCCGGACGGCCGGGTGCGCATCGACGTCAACGGACTGTGGGACCTCGACACCGCGGCCGTCTCGATCCCGCTGCTCGACCGCGCCGCCGGCGGCCTGGAGTACGTCGAGCAGCCGTGCGCGAGCGTCGAGGACCTGGCCGCCGTACGCCGCCGGGTCGGCGTGCCGATCGCCGCCGACGAGTCGATCCGCCGGGCCGCGGACCCCTACCGGGTGCGTGACCTCGAGGCCGCGGACGTGGCCGTGCTCAAGGTCCAGCCGCTCGGCGGCGTCCGCGCGTGCCTGCGGATCGCGGAGGACATCGGCCTGCCGGTCGTGGTCTCCTCGGCGCTGGAGAGCAGCGTCGGCATCGCCGCGGGGGTCGCGCTGGCCGCGGCACTGCCCGAGCTGCCGTACGCCTGCGGCCTGGCCACCGTGCAACTGCTCGCCCACGACGTGGTCCTCGACCCGCTGCTGCCGGTCGACGGCGAGCTCCCCGTGCGGGTGCCGCGGGTCGAGGAGTCGCTCGTGCGGGCCGACCCCGATCGGGTCGCCCACTGGGAGGCGCGGCTGGCCGAGGTGCGCGCGCTGCGGGAGGATCGTCGCTCGTGACCGCCACTGCCACCGAGACCGCCCGCCGGGTCCTGACCGCGCTCCTCGAGGCCGGGGTCACCGAGATCGTGGTCGCCCCGGGTTCGCGCAACGCCCCGCTGTCGTTCGCGGCGTACGACGCCGCCACCGCGGGGCTGGTGCGGCTGCACACCCGCCTCGACGAGCGGACGGCCGGATTCCTCGCCCTGGGACTGACCCGCAGCGGCCGCCGCGCGGCCGTGGTGTGCACGTCCGGCACCGCCGTCGCGAACCTCCACCCGGCGGTGCTCGAGGCCGCCCACGCGGCGCTCGACCTGGTCGTGGTCTCCGCCGACCGGCCGGCGCGGCTGCGCGGCACCGGCGCCAACCAGACCACCGACCAGGTCGGGATCTTCGGCCCGTTGGTCCCCACCCAGGATGCGACCGGCTCGGTCGACCTGCTGGTCGCCGGACCGGTGCACCTGAACGTGCCCCTGGAGGAGCCGCTCGTCCCCGACGACCGCTGGGCGCCCGAGGTCCTCCCCGGCGAGCCGGTGCACCGGGCGATCCCCGCCTCGCTCACGGTGCTCCCGAACGGGCCCCGCACGGTCGTGGTGGCCGGCGACGACGCCGGGCCGCGGGTGCGTGTGCTCGCCGAGCAGGCCGGTTGGCCGCTGCTCGCCGAGCCGTCCAGCGGCTCCCGCACGGGCGCCAACGCGATCCGCGCCTACCGGCTGCTGCTCGACGGCGAGCTCGGCGACCGGGTCGAGCGCGTCGTGGTCGGCGGACACCCGACGCTGTCGCGCCCGGTGACCCGGCTGCTGGGCCGCGCGGACGTCGAGGTCGTCGACCTGGGTGCTTGGGGGGTCTGGAGCGAGCGCCCGTTCCCCGTGCACTCGCGGGTGCTCGGCGGGGTCGGGGTGGCCGAGCCCGACGACGCGGAGTGGCTCGAGGAGTGGCGCGCCGCCGACCGGTCGGTCTCCCGGCAGCTCGACGCCCTGCTCGCGGCCGAGCCGGAGCTGACGCCCCACGAGGTCGCCGGCGCGGTCGCCCGGGCGCTTCCGGCCGCAGGCCTGCTCGTCGTCGGGGCGTCCAGCCCGATCCGCGACCTCGACCTGATGGTGCCCCGCTACGACGTGGGGCTGCGCCGCAAGGTGGTCGCCAACCGCGGCCTGGCCGGCATCGATGGCACGATCTCCACCGCGATCGGCGCGACCCTCGGCCGCCCGCGCACCTCGCGGGCGCTGGCGCTGATGGGCGACGTGACGTTCCTCCACGACGCCGGCGGGCTCGTGATCGGTCCCGGAGAGCCGGTCCCGGACCTCACGATCGTGGTCGTGAACGACGACGGCGGCTCGATCTTCGCGATGCTCGAGCAGGGCGCGCAGGAGTACGCCGAGCAGTACGACCGTCTCTTCGGCACCCCCCACCACGTCGACATCGCGAGCCTCTGCGCCGCGACCCGCACGCCCCACTGGCGGGTCGACTCGCTGGCGGAGCTCGAGCACGCCCTCGCCTCGCCCGCGGGCGGCATCGAGGTCGTGGAGGCCGTCGTACGCCGCGACAACCGCCGCGACCTCGACGCCCGGATCCGCGCGCTGCGCCCCTGACCGAGGGTGCCGAGTCGGCGCCAATGCAGGGTGTGTGGGTGCCGAGTCGGCGCCAATGCAGGTTGTGTGGGTGCCGAGTCGGCGCGAATGCAGGTTGTGTGGGTGCCGAGTCGGCGCCAGTGCAGGCGCTGGGCCGGCATTGGCGCCGAGTCGGGGGTGGGTGGGTCGGCATTGGCGCCGAGTCGGGGGTAGGTGGGCCGGCATTGGCGCCGAGTCGGGGGTGGCTGGGCCGGCATTGGCGCCGAGTCGGACCGCGTCGCGTGCGAACCCGCCCCGCCGGGCATCCGGGACAATGTCCGGCGTGGACATCGCCCTCTTCCTGGTGGCCCTGGCCGTCGGCGTGCTCACCGGCGTCGTCGTGGCCGGCCGGATCGGGCTGCCGGCCCCGCTCGTGCTGGTGGTCGCCGGGGTGGGTGCGTCGTTCCTGCCGTTCGTCCCGCAGGTGCACCTCGAGCCCGAGGTGGTGCTGCTCGGGCTGCTCCCGCCGCTGCTGTACGCCGCCGCCATCACGTCCTCGCTGGTGGACTTCAACGCCAACCGGCGCTCGATCCTGTTGCTCTCGGTGGGCCTGGTGGTGTTCACGACCGCCGGGGTCGGGGTGCTGGTGCACGTGCTCGTCCCCGGGCTCTCCTGGCCGGTCGCGTTCGCTCTCGGTGCCGTCGTCGCGCCCCCGGACGCGGTGGCCGCGACCTCCATCGGGCGGCACATCGGGCTCCCGCGCCGGGTGGTCACGATCCTCGAGGGCGAGTCGCTGTTCAACGACGCCACCGCGCTGGTGTCGCTGCAGACCGCCCTCGGCGCGACCGTCGTCGGCGTCGAGATGTGGCGGGTCGGATTCGACTTCGTGGTCGCTGCCGGCGGCGGCGTCCTGCTCGGGCTGGCGGCGTTCGTGCTCGTCGGCGCGGTCCGCAAGCGGCTCACCGATCCGGTGCTCGACGTCGGGATCTCGTTCGTGATCCCGTTCGCGGCGTTCCTGGCCGCGGAGGAGATCCACGCCTCGGGCGTCGTCGCCGTCGTCGTCGCGGGCCTGCTGCTGGGCCACAAGGCGCCGATCCTGCAGACCGCCCAGTCGCGGATCGCCGAGCGGGTCAACTGGCGCACGATCGCGTTCCTCCTCGAGAACACCGTGTTCGCGCTGATCGGCCTGCAGGCGCAGTGGATCTTCCAGGACCTCGGAGACAGCACCCTGTCCGCGGCCCGGATCGCCGGGGTCAGCCTGGCCACGCTGCTCGCGGTGATCGTGCTGCGGATCGTCTGGGTGTTCGCCGCGCGCTACCTGCTCGTCCGGCCGCGGCCCGACGCCCTCACCGGGCAGGTGCCGCCCTGGTCCTTCACGTTCCTCATCGGCTGGGCCGGCATGCGGGGCGTCGTCACCCTGGCGGCGGCCTTCTTGATCCCCGAGGACACCGCCCACCGCGAGGTCCTGCTGGTCGTGGCGTTCACGGTCGTGGCCGGCACGCTGCTCGTCCAGGGGCTCAGCCTGCCCTGGCTCACCCGCCGCTTGCGGGTGCCGGCTCCCGACCCCCTCGACGATGCACTCGCCCGCGCGACCCTGCTGCAGCAGGCCTCCAAGGCCGCGGTCGAGGAGCTCGAACGGATGGAGTACGACGACCAGAGCGGTGTCCGCGACCTGATCCGGCAGCGGCTCGACCAACGCAACTTCGCGGCCTGGGAGCGGCTGGGCACCACCGCGGACGAGGAGTCGCCGGCCGCGCTTTACTACCGGATCCGGATGGCGATGATCGCCGCCGAGCGGGCGCGGATCCTCGAGATCCGCAGCTCCGGCACCGTCGCGTCCGAGGTCATCGTGGAGGTCCTCTCGATGCTCGACGTCGAGGAGTCGATGCTCGACAACGCCGAGCAGGCGCGCGACGAGGCGCAGCACTACGCGCGGCGGCGGTGGACCATCGGGGACACCTGCACCGACCTCGACCGGTTCCCGGCGGTCGAGGAGGAGCCCGCGACGTACTGCCAGGCCTGCCTCGACGAGGGGACCCGCTGGGTGGCGCTGCGGCGGTGCCTGGAGTGCGGCAACGTCGCCTGCTGCGACTCCTCGCCGCGACAGCACGCGACCGCCCACTTCCGGGAGTCCCTGCACCCGGTGATGCAGTCCGCCGAGCCCGGCGAGGACTGGCGATGGTGCTACACCCACCACCTCACGGCCTGACCATCCGGATCTCCCACGCGTCGAGGCCCGCATAGAGCTCGCGGGCACCATCCGCGGCGAACCCAAGGCGCGCGTAGAACGCGCGGGCCCGCGCATTGGCCTCCAGCACCCACAGCGAGCAGGGCCGCTCGGGGCGCACCGCCTCCCACAGCCGTCGTCCGAGCCCGGTGCCCCACCAGGCGGCGCGGGTGTAGATCGCGTAGAGCTCGATCGGAGCCGGCGGGTCCGCGTCGCGGGCCGGGCCGGCCACCGCGAAGCCGATCAGCTCACCGTCGGCCTCCGCGAGCACCCGGGGCGGTCCCGAGGCGAGCTGATGCCGCCACGACGCCACCCAGCGGTCGGCGTCGGCCAACCGCTGGTCGAGCAGGAGCGGGTCGACGTACGGACCGTAGGCCTCGCGCCAGCACGCCCGGTGCAGGGCGGCGCCGGCCTCGGCGTCACCGGCCCCGGCCGCTCGCAGGACGGGGGTCACCCGAGCATCGTATGGACCGCCAGGCCTGCCACGACGGCGGCGGACACCAGGCCGGTGACGAGATGGGCCCGCTGGCCGGTCGCCACCCGGCCCAGGCTCGCGCCACCTCCCGCCAGCACCAGCTGCCACGACGCGCTCGCTGCGAACGCGGCCGCCACGAACACGGCCCCCTCCGCCACCCCCGACGTGAGGTGCTGGTTGCCGAGCACGACCGCTGCGAAGTACACGACCGTCGTCGGGTTGACCGCGGTGATGCCCAAGAAGAGCAGGTACGCCGTGCGCGGCCGCATCGTCCCGCCGTCGCGCATCGTGCCGGCGCGGGCGACGGCGTGCACGGCGGTCAGACCGGCGATCACCAGGAGGACGATGCCCGAGGCGATCCGCAGGCCGGTGGCGACGGGGGACAGCGCGTCGGCCACGGCGGCTCCCGCGAGCACGGCGACCAGGGCGTAGCCGCCGTCGACGGTGGCGATGCCGAGCGCCGCGGCGGCGCCGACGCGGAACGACGTCCGCGAGGAAAGCGTCACCAGGAACGCCCCGACCGCGCCGATCGGGATCGCGATCGCCCAGCCGGTGACGAGACCGGACAGGACCACCTCGAGCACGACCGGATCATCTCGGCCGGGTGCCGTCCGAGGCCACCTGATTAGGGTGATCGCCATGAGGATCACGAAGTTCGGTCATGCCTGCGTCCGGGTCGAGCACGACGGTACGACGGTCGTCCTCGACCCCGGGGTGTTCACCGACGCCGGGGCGCTCGACGGCGCCGACGCGGTGCTGATCACCCACGAGCACCCGGACCACTACCTGCCCGACCACCTGCTCGCGACCGACGCGCCGGTCTACACGATCGAGGCGGTCGCGGCCCGCATCCGCGAGGACGCCCCGGCGGTCGCGGAGCGCCTCACCGTCGTCGCTCCCGGGGACGCCTTCGACGTCGGGTTGCCGGTGCGCGCCGTCGGCGAGCTGCACGCGGTGATCCACCCGGAGTACCCGCGGATCACCAACAGCGGCTACGTGCTGACGGCCGGCGACCGCAAGGTCTACCACCCGGGCGACGCGCTCACCGAGCCCGGCGAGCACGTCGACGTGCGGTGCGTCCCGGTCTCGGCGCCGTGGCTGAAGGCCTCGGAGGCGATCGAGTTCGCCCGGGCGGTCGAGGCCCCGCGCAACCTCGCCATCCACGACCGGGTCTACAGCGAGGCCGGACTCGGGATCGTCGACACGCACATGAACGTGTTCCTGCCCCGGGAGGGCCTCGAGTACGTCCGCCGGCGCGACGGCGAGGATCTGTAGGGGCCGGCCGTCAGCCGGCGGTGAGCGCGTCGCGGACCGGGACGAACTTGGCCTGGGCCTCGGCGAGCTCGGCGGCGGGGTCGGAGTCGGCGACGATGCCGCAGCCGGCGAACAGCCGGACCGTGCGGCCCTCGACGCGCGCCGAGCGCAGCGCGATGCCCCACTCGCCGTCGCCGGAGGCGTCCATCCAGCCGACCGGGCCGGCATAGCGGTCGCGGTCCATGCCCTCGATCTCGGTGATCAGGTCGGTCGCCACCGTCGTGGGCGTGCCGCCGACCGCGGCCGAGGGGTGCAGCGCCTCCGCCAGCTGGAGCGAGGAGACGGTGGCAGCGTCGTGCACGACCCCCGCGACGTCGGAGGCCAGGTGCATGACGTTGGGCAGGTGCAGCACGAACGGCGCCTCGGGCACGTTCATCGACGAGCAGTGCGGCTCGAGCGCGTCGGCGACCGAGCGGACGGCGTACTCGTGCTCCTCGAGGTCCTTCGACGATCGGGCGAGCGTCGCCGCGAGCGCCAGGTCGCGCTCGTCGTCGCCGGTACGCCGGATGGTGCCGGCCAGCACCCGCGAGGTCACCAGTCCGCGCTCGCGGCGCACCAGCATCTCCGGTGTCGCGCCGAACATGCCGTCGACGTGGAAGGTCCAGCACATCGGATAGGTCGTCGCGAGTCGACGCAGCGGCCAGCGCACGTCGACCGGCTCGCTGGCCGTCGCGATCAGGTCCCGGGCGAGGACGACCTTCTCGAGGTCGCCGGCGCTGATCCGGGAGACCGCGTCGGCGACGACCGACATCCACTGCTCGCCGTTCAAGGCGCCGTCGGCGAAGCTGATGGTGCCCGGGGCGGTGGCCGGCGGCACGGGACCGATGGGCGCGGCGACCTCGCCGACGGTCGTGAGCCAGGCGGTCTGACCGCGACGGCCGACGACGATGCGGGGGACGACCAGGATCGAGTCGCCCGGCTCGTCCGCGAACGCGAACGTGCCGAACGACACCAGGCCGGTGCCGGGCTCGCCGACCTCGTCGCGCACGGTGGCGCGGGCGACGGTCTCGCTCCACCACTTGGCAGCGTCGGCGAAGCGGGTGTCGCCCTGGGTGCGGACCTCGGCCGCGGCCCCCCAGCCGACGAGGCCGTCGCCGCGCCGCAGCCACGTCACGGGACGGTCGGCGGGGAGCAGGTCGAGCAGGCTGGTCGCCCGGTCGAGGTCGAGGCGGATCGTGCGGACGACGAGCGCGTCCGCCGGGGCCGGCGACGCCTGGTCGGGCGTGGGGCCGGGGGTGGGGCTGCTCGTCACGCCCCGAGCGTACTCACCAGCCCCGCCGAGTCCCGCACCCACGACCCCGGTACCGTCCTCGGACGTGAGCAGCCGCACCTCCGCCACCCGGACCCCGGCCTGGGCGGGGATCGCCTTCGGCGTGATCCTCCTCGGCATCCTCGCCGCCTTCGCGATCGGCCTCCCGAAGGCCGTCGACGACGAGCCCGGGGCGCAGACCGAGCTGACGCTCCCCGACACCTTGCCCGGCGGGTACGCCGCCGCGGACGACCCCGCGTCGTTCGCCGACGGCGACTACGCCGAGCAGGGCAAGTCCATCGCCGAGCAGGAGAAGGCCAACACCGCGTACGGCAACCGGGTGCTGCCCGAGGTCCTCGGCCACGCGGCGGCGACCCGCACCTACGTTCTCGACGGCAGTAAGGCGGTGTTCGTCCAGGTGTTCGCCGCCGAGGGCGGCGCGTTCGCCCCCAACAGCATCCCGGATCCCGAGGGCACGTCCGGGGCACCCGCGACCGACCTGGCGGCCGTCGGCGACGGGGCGTGCATCCTCAGCTACGGGCAGGGCGCCACGGGTGCGGAACCGGCCGACCCGGTGTTCAGCCAGTGCCAGGTCACCCGGCACGGCCTCACGGCCCAGATCGGGGCGTCCGACGTGCCCGCCGAGGACCTCGTCGGCACTGCCGACGACCTCCTCGACGAGCTCGCTCAGGACCGGTAGACGACCACCGTGTCGCCCTCGCGGACCTCGCCGAACAGGTGCGCGAGACCGTCGTAGTCGCGGACGTTGACGCAGCCGTGGGACGCGCCGGCGTACCCCACGGCCGCGAAGTCCGAGGAGTAGTGCACGGCCTGGCCCCCGGAGAAGAACATCGAGTACGGCATCGAGGACCCGTACAGGCGGGAGACGTGGTCGGCGTCCTTGAGGTAGACGTGGAAGACGCCCTCGCGGGTCGGGGTGCTCGCGGCGCCGAAGCGGACGTCGAGGGTCTGCCGGACGGTGCCGTCGACGACCCAGCGCAGGGTCGAGCTGGTCTTGTCGATGCACAGCACCCGGCCGGTGCGGCAGCGGCGGTCCAGCGCGCCGGGGGTGTTGCCCCGGTTGTGCAGCTCGGCGTCGGTGGGCGTGCTGGTCATCGCGTAGAGCCGGTCCAACGTGCGCTGGTCGACCTCGCCGGTCACCGGGATCTCCCGCTTGGCCTGGAAGCCCCGCACCGCGGCCGCCGTGACGTCGCCGTACGTGCCGGTGACGTCGGCGTCGAACCAGTAGATCTGCTTCAGCCGCGCCTGCAGGTCCCGGACCTCGTCGCCCTCGTCGCCCGGCCCGAGGAGACGGGGCCCCGGCTCGAGGGTCGGCGTGTGGGTGGGTGTCGGCCGGTGGGTCGGGCTCGCCGAGGGCGGTGTCGACGTGGTGGACCCGGTCGGTGACTGGCTGACGTGCTGGCTGGGGGATCCGGCGTGAGTCGAGGTGGGAGTCGAGGTGGGAGTCGGGGCGGGAGTCGAGGTGGGAGTCGCGGTGGGGGCGGTCCCGGAGTCGGCGTCGGTGCCCGGTCCGGTGGCCGACGCGGCCGGCCGGTCGGCAGGCTCCCCGTCGAGGGCGTAGCCCGCCACGAAGGCGGCGGCGCACAGCAGGGCGGCGACCGCCACGACGAGCATCAGGCGACGCGCGAGCAGCATGGAGCGCTCCTGGGGAAGTAGACGAGTCCGACATGAGGGTGACGCCGCCCGGGGCCGTTCGGTTGCACCCGGACGGCGAGTTGCGCCGGTCGTGACCAAGCCGTGACCCGGGGCATGCTCTCGGGCCCGCAGCGTGGGGGCCGTAGGCTCTGCGGCGTGGTCCGTGCAGAGCTCGACAAGCAGCCGTCCGACGTCCGCCGCATGTTCGACGCGGTCGCGCGGCGCTACGACCTGACCAACGACGTCTTGTCGCTCGGGCAGGACCGCCGGTGGCGCAAGGAGGTCATCGCCGCCGTCGACCCGCGGCCCGGCGAGCGGGTGCTCGACCTCGCGGCCGGCACGGGTACGTCGAGCCAGCCGTTCGCCGACCGGGGCGCCACGGTGGTCCCGTGCGACTTCTCGCTCGGCATGCTGCGCGTCGGCAAGCAGGCGCTGCCGCACCTGCCGTTCACCGCCGGCGACGGCACCCGGCTGCCGTTCGCCGACGGCACGTTCGACGCGGTCACGATCTCCTTCGGGCTGCGCAACATCGTCGACCCGCTGGCCGGCCTGCGCGAGCTGTGGCGGGTGACCCGTCCCGGTGGTCGGGTGGTCGTCTGCGAGTTCAGCCACCCCACGTTCCCGCCGTTCCGGACCGTGTACCTGGAGTACCTCATGCGGGCCCTCCCGCCGCTGGCCCGGGCGGTGTCGTCGGCGCCGGATGCCTACGTCTACCTGGCCGAGTCGATCCGGGCGTGGCCGGACCAGCAGGGCCTGGCGCGGATGATCGCCGAGGCCGGTTGGCAGGCACCGCAGTGGCGCAACCTGTCGGGCGGCATCGTCGCCTTGCACCGCGCTACCCGGTAGTCACTTCGAGACCTGTCGCGGCACCCATTTAGGGCACGTCGCCGTTCTCTAAATCCGCAGGTCAACGCCGGTTTCCGGGGGCCCTCGGCGGATACCCCACCCGCGCGTGCGGACGGCGAAGTGGAATGGTTAACTGTCCCTCGCGCCTCCCTCGTGATTGCATTCACAAAGTCACAATCGGGCCTCCGGCCCGCCCCGGGCGCAGCGGCACAGATCTAGAAAGGCGCGGCATGGATCTCTACACGCCTCTGGTCGTCCTGGTCGTCCTCGCGACCCTCTTCGCCCTCGGTGGCGCGGTGATGGCGTTCCTGATCGGGCCCAAGCGGTACAACCGGGTGAAGCTGGACTCCTACGAGTGCGGCATCGAGCCGACCCCCCAGCCCGCGGGCGGCGGCCGGTTCCCGGTGAAGTACTACATCACCGCGATGCTCTTCATCGTCTTCGACATCGAGATCGTCTTCCTCTACCCCTGGGCCGTGCACTTCGACGCGCTCGAGTTCTTCGGGTTGGCCGAGATGGTCGTGTTCATCGCCACCGTGTTCGTCGCCTACGCATACGTGTGGCGACGCGGCGGCCTCGAATGGGATTGAGCGTCGCCATGCACGCACCCTGCCTTCGTTGTCGTCGGTCGACGGCCAACCCCGGGCCGTCTCCCTCCTCCGCCTTGGCAGGGCACGCGCCTGACGACGCTCAACGGGTTCTGAGAGGATTGATCTGACGTGGGTATCGAGGAGAAGCTCCCCGCAGGGGTACTGCTCTCGACCGTCGAAGGCCTCGCCGGCTACATGCGCAAGGCCTCGTTCTGGCCGGCGTCCTTCGGTCTGGCCTGCTGCGCCATCGAGATGATGACCAGCGGCGGGCCCAAGCACGACCTGGGTCGCTTCGGCATGGAGGTGTTCCGCGCCAGCCCCCGTCAGGCCGACGTGATGATCGTCGCCGGCCGGGTGAGCCAGAAGATGGCGCCGGTGGTCCGCCAGATCTACGACCAGATGCCCGAGCCCAAGTGGGTGCTCGCGATGGGTGTGTGCGCCAGCAGCGGCGGCATGTTCAACAACTACGCGATCGTCCAGGGCGTCGACCACATCGTCCCGGTCGACATGTACCTCCCCGGCTGCCCGCCGCGTCCGCAGATGCTGATCGACGCGATCCTCAAGCTGCACGACAAGGTCCAGCACACCAAGATGGGTGCCCACCGCGCGGCCGAGATCGAGGAGCTCGAGACCGAGGCGCTCAAGGCGCTCCCGACCTCCGACATGAAGGGTCTGCTCCGGTGACCGACGAGTCCAGTGACGTGAAGCCGGGCCCCGACGGGCCCGAGCAGCCGGCCACCGGCCAGTCTCCCGAGAACGTCCCCGCTCCCGCGGGCCAGGTGCACCAGGTCGGCGAGCGGCACGGGATGTTCGGTGTCCGTGGCACCGGCGACACCAGCGGGTACGGCGGTCTCCAGCAGGCCATCGTGCTCCCGGGTGACGCCCAGCGTCCCTACGGCGGCTGGTTCGACGAGGTCGCCGACGCGCTGGTGGCGGCGGCCCACGACGCCGGTGTCGAGCTGACGGCCCCGCGGGTGGTCATCCACCGCGGAGAGATCACCTTCCACGTGCGCCGCGAGGACCTCCTGGCGGTGGCGAAGGTGCTGCGCGACGACGAGCGGCTGCGCTTCGAGTTCTGCGCCGGCATCAGCGGGGTGCACTACCCCGACGACACCGGGCGCGAGCTGCACGCGGTCTACCACCTGCTCTCGATGACCTACAACCGGCGCATCCGGCTCGAGGTCACCGCGCCCGACGCCGACCCGCACATCCCGTCGATCGTGTCGGTCTACCCGACCAACGACTGGCACGAGCGCGAGACGTTCGACATGTTCGGCCTGGTCTTCGACGGCCACCCCGCGCTCACCCGCATCCTCATGCCCGACGACTGGCCGGGCCACCCCCAGCGCAAGGACTACCCGCTGGGTGGCATTCCCGTGGAGTACAAGGGCGGCACCGTTCCCCCGCCCGACCAGCGCAGGAGCTACAACTAATGGCTGATCAGGACCTCTACTCCGGCACCAGCGAGACCTCCGAGGGCCGGGTCTTCACGGTCACCGGGCAGGACTGGGACTCGATCGCCGACGGCCTGGCCGAGGAGGAGGGCCAGGAGCGCATCGTCGTCAACATGGGTCCCCAGCACCCCTCGACCCACGGCGTGCTGCGGCTGATCCTCGAGCTCGACGGCGAGACGGTCACCGAGGCCCGCGCGGGCATCGGCTACCTGCACACCGGCATCGAGAAGAACATGGAGTACCGCTCCTGGACGCAGGGCGTCACGTTCTGCACCCGGATGGACTACCTGAGCCCGTTCTTCAACGAGATGACCTACGTGCTCGGCGTCGAGCGGCTGCTCGACATCGAGGACCGGGTGCCCGAGAAGGCCCAGGTCATGCGGGTCCTGCTCATGGAGCTCAACCGGATCTCCTCCCACCTGGTCTGCCTCGCGACCGGTGGCATGGAGCTCGGCGCGCTAACCGTGATGACGATCGGCTTCCGGGAGCGCGAGCTCGTGCTCGACCTGTTCGAGCTGATCACCGGCCTGCGGATGAACCACGCGTTCATCCGGCCCGGCGGCGTCGCCCAGGACCTGCCGCCGGGTGCGCTGGACGAGATCCGCGGCTTCATCGCCCTGATGAAGAAGCGGCTTCCCGAGTACGCCGCGCTCTGCAACGAGAACCCGATCTTCAAGGCGCGTCTGGAGGGTGTCGGCCACCTCGACCTGGCCGGCTGCCTGGCGCTGGGCCTCAGCGGGCCGATCGTGCGCAGCACCGGCTATCCGTGGGACCTGCGCAAGACCCAGCCCTACTGCGGCTACGAGACCTACGACTTCGACGTGCAGACGTGGGACACCGCCGACTCCTACGGCCGCTTCCGGGTGCGCCTGAACGAGATGTGGGAGTCGCTGCGCATCATCGAGCAGGCCGCGGACCGGCTGGCGGGGCTGGACGGTGCGCCGGTGATGATCGACGACAAGAAGATCGGCTGGCCCAGCCAGCTCGCGATCGGCAGCGACGGGATGGGCAACAGCCTCGACCACATCCGCCACATCATGGGCGAGTCGATGGAGGCGCTGATCCACCACTTCAAGCTGGTCACCGAAGGCTTCCGGGTGCCGCCCGGCCAGGCCTACGTGCCGGTGGAGTCCCCACGTGGCGAGCTCGGCGCCCACGTGGTCTCCGACGGGGGGACCCGGCCGTTCCGGGCGCACTTCCGCGACCCGTCGTTCACCAACCTGCAGGCGACCAGCGTGATGGCCGAGGGCGGCATGGTCGCCGACGTCATCGTCGCGATCGCGTCCATCGACCCTGTGATGGGAGGCGTCGACAGATGACGCTGTCCACCGAGACGTACGCCGAGCTCCGCGAGATCGCCGCACGCTACCCGGAGCCGCGCAGCGGGCTGCTGCCGATGCTCCACCTCGTGCAGTCCGCCGAGGGCCGGATCACGCCCGAGGGCATCGAGGCCTGCGCCGAGCTGCTCGGCGTCACCGCCGCGGAGGTCAGCGGCGTCGCGACGTTCTACACGATGTACAAGCGGCGCCCGGTCGGCGACTACCACGTCGGCGTGTGCACCAACACCCTGTGCGCGGTGATGGGCGGCGACGCGATCTTCGAGCGGCTCAAGGACCACCTCGGCGTCGGCAACGACGAGACCACCGAGGACGGCAAGATCACCCTCGAGCACGTCGAGTGCAACGCGGCCTGCGACTACGCCCCGGTGGTGATGGTCAACTGGGAGTTCATGGACAACATGACCCCCGAGACCGCGATGCAGATCATCGACGACCTGCGCGCCGGCAAGGAGGTCCACTCGACCCGCGGCCCGCGGATCGTCACCTGGCGGGAGGCCGAGCGGGTGCTCGCGGGCTTCCCCGACGGGCTCGCCGACGACGGGCCGGCCGCCGGCCCGGCGTCGCTGGTCGGCCTCGGCCTGGCCCGCGAGCGCGGCTGGACGGCACCCTCCTCGGACGAGGGCGGCGAGCAGAAGGGGCAGAACCAGTGACGGACGTGCTGACTCCGGTCCTGACCGACAACTGGGACCAGGAGCGCTCCTGGACCCTCGCGTCCTACGCGGCCCGAGGCGGCTACCGCACGCTCGACAAGGCGTTCGCGATGACGCCGGACGCGGTGATCGACGCCGTCAAGGAGTCCGGCCTGCGCGGCCGTGGCGGCGCGGGCTTCCCGACCGGCATGAAGTGGGGCTTCATCCCGCAGGACAACCCCCGGCCCAAGTACCTCGTCGTCAACGCCGACGAGTCCGAGCCGGGCACCTGCAAGGACATCCCGCTGATGATGGCCAGCCCCCACACGCTGGTCGAGGGCGTGATCATCAGCTCCTACGCGATCCGCGCCAACAAGGCGTTCATCTACATCCGCGGTGAGGTCCTGCACGTGATCCGCCGCGTGCAGCGGGCGGTCCAGGAGGCGTACGACGCCGGGCACCTCGGCACGAACATCCACGGCTCGGGCTACGACCTCGACATCGTGGTGCACGCCGGCGCCGGCGCCTACATCTGCGGCGAGGAGACCGCGCTGCTGGAGGGCCTCGAGGGCCGCCGCGGCCAGCCGCGCCTGCGCCCGCCGTTCCCGGCGGTCGCCGGCCTCTACGCGAGCCCGACGGTCATCAACAACGTCGAGTCGATCGCGTCGGTCCCGAGCATCATCGCCAACGGGCACGCGTGGTTCGCCTCGATGGGCACCGAGAAGTCCAAGGGCGTCGGCATCTTCTCGCTCTCCGGCCACGTCAAGCGGCCCGGCCAGTACGAAGCGCCGCTGGGCATCACCCTGCGCACGCTCATCGACCTGGCCGGCGGCATCCGCGACGGCCACGAGCTGAAGTTCTGGACGCCCGGCGGCTCCAGCACCCCGCTGCTGACCGCCGAGCACCTCGACGTACCCCTCGACTTCGAGGGCGTCGGCGCGGCCGGCTCGATGCTCGGCACCCGTGCCCTGCAGATCTTCGACGACACCACCTGCGTGGTGCGCGCGACGCTGCGGTGGACGGAGTTCTACAAGCACGAGTCCTGCGGCAAGTGCACCCCGTGCCGCGAGGGCACGTGGTGGCTGGTCCAGGTGCTGGCCGCGCTGGAGAAGGGCCAGGGCACCGAGGCGGACCTCGACCTGCTGCTCGACCAGTGCGACAACATCCTCGGCCGGTCGTTCTGCGCCCTCGCCGACGGCGCCACCAGCCCGGTCGCGAGCTCGATCCAGTTCTTCCGCGACGAGTACGTCGCGCACCTCACCCACGGCGGCTGCCCGTTCGACCCGGCGGCGGCCACCCTCTTCGCGACAGCCGGAGCCCAGGTATGACGAGCACACCCGAGAAGGCCGGGGTCGACACGGTCTCCGTCACCATCGACGGGATCCAGGTCGACGTCCCGAAGGGCACCCTGGTGATCCGGGCCGCCGAGCAGATCGGCGTCCAGATCCCACGGTTCTGCGACCACCCGCTGCTCGCGCCGGTCGGCGCCTGCCGCCAGTGCCTGGTCGACGTGCCCGACGCTGGCAACGGCCGGGGCTTCCCCAAGCCGCAGGCATCCTGCACGCTGCCGGTCGCCGAGGGCATGGTCGTCAACACCCAGGCCACGAGCCCGGTCGCGGACAAGGCCCAGCAGGGGATCATGGAGTTCCTCCTGGTCAACCACCCGCTGGACTGCCCGGTCTGCGACAAGGGTGGCGAGTGCCCGCTGCAGAACCAGGCGATGTCCAACGGGCGCGGCGAGAGCCGGTTCACCGGCGTCAAGCGCACCTACCCCAAGCCGATCAACATCTCCGCTCAGGTGCTCCTCGACCGCGAGCGCTGCATCCTGTGCGCCCGCTGCACCCGGTTCTCCGAGCAGATCGCCGGCGACCCGTTCATCGCGCTGATCGAGCGCGGCGCGCTCCAGCAGGTCGGCATCTACGAGAAGGAGCCGTTCGAGTCCTACTTCTCGGGCAACACGATCCAGATCTGCCCGGTCGGCGCGCTCACCAGCGCCGACTACCGGTTCCGCTCGCGGCCCTTCGACCTGGTCTCGACCCCGTCGGTCGCCGAGCACGACGCGTGCGGCTCCGCGATCCGGGTCGACCACCGGCGCGGCCGGGTGATGCGCCGGCTCGCCGGCAACGACCCCGAGGTCAACGAGGAGTGGATCACCGACAAGGACCGGTTCGGGTTCCACTACGCGACCGAGCCGGACCGGCTGGGCTACCCGCAGGTCCGTGACGAGGACGGCTCGCTGCGTCCCGCGTCGTGGACCGAGGCCTTCGCCGTCGCTGCCCGGGGCCTGCGGGCGGCCGGCGCCACCGCCGTGCTCACCGGCGGCCGCGTCACCGCCGAGGACGCGTTCGCCTACAGCAAGTTCGCCCGGGTGGCGCTCGGCACCAACGACATCGACTTCCGCGCGCGGCCGCTGTCGGCCGAGGAGGCGTCGTTCCTCGCGGCCGAGGTCGTCCTGCGCGGCCCCGGCAACGGTGGGGTGACCTACGGCGACCTCGAGGACGCCAAGACCGTCGTCCTGGTCGGGCTCGAGCCCGAGGACGAGGCCGGCATGATCTTCCTGCGGCTCCGCAAGGCGTCGCGCCAGGGCACCCGCGTGGTGGCCATCGCGCCGTACGCCTCGCGCGGACTGGCCAAGATGAACGGCCAGCTGATCCGGACCGTCCCCGGCGAGGAGACCGCCGCCATCGAGGGCCTGGTGTCCCACGCCGAGCACGGCATCGACGCCACCGCGGTGATCCTCGTCGGCGAGCGGCTGGCGACCGTGCCCGGAGCGCTCAGCGCCGCGGCGGGTCTGGCCGCGCGCACCG